>NZ_CP186480.1:2477500-2690219 GCF_049354825.1 Parablastomonas sp. CN1-191
CCGCAGTGCCCGGCTGGGTCAGAACAGCGGCAGCTGCGTTTCCCCCACCGCTCGAGGCGTAGCGCCGGCATCCTCGTCGTCCTCCTCGAGCGCCGACAATGTCAGCCCCATCAGCCGGATCGGCTGCGCCAGTGGCAGGACATCGCCAAGCAGCAGGTGCGAAACGGCCGCGAACTCGGCCCGGGTCGCGATTGGCCGGGCCGCCGAGCGCGCGCGGGTCAGCAAGCTGAAATCCGCGTGCTTGACCTTCAGGGTCACGGTGCGGCCGGACGCCTCGCTGCGCTCGATCCGCTCCCAGGTCAGCGCGATGATTCGCTCCAGCGTCTCGCGCAGCGCGCTGCCTGATGAAACGTCGTGATCGAATGTCCGCTCGGCACCAACCGATTTGCGCGCTCGGTGCGCCTGGACCCGGCGCAAGTCGATACCGCGCGCAGCTCGGAACAGGTAATCGGCCTGGCTGCCGAAGTGCCGACGCAGGAAATCGATGTCGCGCGCCGCCAGGTCGGCGCCGGTCCGGATGCCAAGCACGGCCAGCCGTTCGGCCCCGCGCGGGCCGACGCCATGGAAACGCGATACCGCCAGCCCCGCGACATAGGCTGCTCCTTCGCCCGGCCGGATGACGCACAGGCCGTCGGGCTTGTTCTCGTCGCTCGCCAGCTTGGCGAGGAACTTGTTGTAGCTGACCCCGGCGCTCGCGGTCAGGCCGGTTTCAGCCTTGATGCGAGTGCGGATCAGTTCGGCGATGCGGGTTGCCGATCCAATCCCCTTCACATCATCGGTGACGTCGAGAAACGCCTCGTCGAGGCTGAGCGGCTCGACGTGCGGGGTGTAATCCTCGAAGATCGCGCGGATTTGCTGCGAAATTGCCTTGTAGACCGCGAAGCGCGGCTTGCGGAACACAAGGGCGGGGCACAGCCGCCTGGCCCGGGCCGAGGCCATCGCCGACCGCACGCCGTAACGCCGCGCTTCGTAGCTTGCCGCGGCGACCACGCCGCGGTCGGACGATCCGCCCACCGCCACCGGCAGCCCGCGCAGGGCGGGCTCGTCGCGCTGTTCGACGCTGGCGTAAAAGGCATCCATGTCGACATGGATGACCTTGCGCAGGCCGCCGTCATCGGACTCGCCGTCAGGATCGCCAGTGCTCATCGCTGCAAGCCTAGCTTGCCCCGGCCGTGGCAAAAAGGGCTGGCCAGCGATGCTGCAGCGCGGCATGACGCAGGCCATGTCCGCAACGACCGCGCCTCGATCCCCCCAGTTCAAGCTGGGCGAGGGCGAATTCGTCTTCATGATGGCGATGTCGATGGCGCTGCAGGCGCTCGCCATCGACGCGATGCTGCCGGCGTTGGGTGCAATCGCCAGCGACCTGGGCGTTGCCGACCCCAACCGCCGGCAGCTTATCGTCGGGGCGTTCCTGGTGGCCGCGGGGGTTTCCTCGCTGGTCCCGGGTTCGTTGGCCGACCGGTTCGGGCGGCGCCCGGTGCTGTTCGGCGGCCTGTTCTTCTACGCACTGTTCGCGATCGGATGCGCGATGGCGAAAAGCTTCGACCAGCTGCTGACGATGCGCGTGCTTCAGGCGGTGGGTAGCTCGGCACTGACCGTGCTGCCTGCCGCGATCGTGCGCGACCGCTTCGTCGGTGACCGGATGGCGCGGGCGATGTCGACCGTGGCGGTCGTGTTCATGATCGTGCCGATGCTGGCGCCCAGCTTTGGCCAGTTCGTCATGCTGTTCGCGGGCTGGCGGTGGATCTTCGGCGGCATGGCGGTGATGGCCGCGGTACTGTTCGCGTGGGCATGGCTGCGCCTGCCCGAAACGCTTCATCCCGATTTTCGCCAGGCGATCGAGCCGGGACGAATCGCGCGCAACATGGTGCTGTCGGCGCGCAACCGCGCTTCGATCGGCTACGTCATCGGATCCTCGATGGTGATGGCCGGGCTGTTCGGCTATATCAACAGCGCGCAGCAGCTGGTGGCGGAGCACTTCGGAGCCGGGCACTGGTTCCCGTTGTTGTTCGCGATCAGCGCCGGTTCGATGGCGCTGGCGAACTTCACCAATTCGCGCATCGTCGAACGCTTCGGCGCCCGCCGCGTCAGCCACGCGGCGCTGCTGACCTTCATCGCGATATCGAGCGTTCAGGTCTGGCAGGCGGCGCGCGGGGGCGAAACGTTGCTCCAGTTCATGCCGCTGATGACCCTCAACATGATGCTGGTCGGCTTCATCGGCGCCAACTTCGGATCGATCGCGATGCAGCCGTTTGCCGAGATCGCCGGCGCGGCCGCGTCGTTCCAGGCGTTTACCCGCATGGTCATCGGCGCGGTCCTGGGCGCGCTGATCGGCCAGGCCTTCGACGGCACGGCCCTGCCGCTGGCGCTGGCACTGCTGAGCGGCGGCATCGTGTCGCTGATACTGGTGCTCTACAGCGAACGCGGCAAGCTGTTCCGGCGCCTCAACCAGCGCGGGACCACGCGCGATCCGGGGATGCCGTCGGCGCACTAGGCAGGCGTCCGGGCCCTCTTGCGCTCGGCTTGGTGCGCCACTAGAGCGGCCCGCAACTGGGCGCCGCGCGCCTTTTTCTTGAGCCAGGGCCAACGGGGATACCGATGCAGGATCGTTTCAACACCACTGCCGGCTGGGTGCTGTTTTCCGGCATCGTCGCGCTGGGTCTGGCCAGCTTTTCGGGCAAGGTCTTCCACGCCAACAAGGCTGAGCGGCCCGAGAAGATGGGTTACGAGATCGCCGGCGTCGTCCATTCGGGCGGCGAAGGCGCGGCTGCCGCCGAGCCGTTCGAGGCGCTGCTCGCCAAGGGCGATGTCGCCAAGGGCGAAGCGACCTTCAAGAAGTGCCAGAGCTGCCACACCGCGAACCAGGGCGGCGCCAACGGCATCGGCCCGAACCTGTTCGGCATCGTCGGCGACAAGAAGGCCGAAGGCCGCGGCGGATTCGCGTTCTCCGATGCGCTCAAGTCCAAGGGCGGCACTTGGGACTGGGCCAGCTTGAACGAGTGGCTGACCAACCCCAAGGCTTATGCCCCGGGCACCAAGATGAGCTTCGCCGGCCTTCCTGACGGGCAGGAACGCGCCAACGTGATGCTGTACCTGAACTCGCTCGGCTCCAACCTGCCGCTGCCGGCGGTTCCGGCCGCCGCCGCCGCGCCTGCCGGTGCCGCGGGAACGCCAGTCGCCGCCGCCGATCCGGCCAAGGGGGAACAGTCGTTCAAGAAGTGCCAGTCCTGCCACACCATCAACCAGGGCGGCGCCAACGGTATCGGCCCGAACCTGTTCGCCATCGCCGGCGACAAGAAGGCCGAGGGCCGCGGCGGGTTCGCGTTCTCCGATGCGCTCAAGGCCAAGGGCGGGGTGTGGGACGATGCCAGCCTCGATGCCTGGCTGACCAACCCGCGCGCCTTCGCGCCGGGCACCAAGATGAGCTTTGCCGGCCTGTCCGACGCGCAGGAGCGCGCCAACGTGATCGCCTACATCAAGTCGCAGAAGTAAGGCGCAAGTCGGCACTGCAGGCGGCCGCTGGCGGCACGCCGGACCAAGCGCAAACCTCACTCGGGCTCGCGAAGGTTTCGCTACCCTCGGCTGCGCCGCGGCGTAGGCGATCGGCGGCACTGCGCCGCGATTTTCAAGCGAGGCCGGGTCAAGCTGCGACCGCATCGCCGCGACTGCCCCGTCCGGCTCAGGTCGCAGCGGTGGCCTTGAACCCCTGCGCGATCACGTACCACTCGCTGCTGCCCTTGCGGCTGGCGGGAGGCTTGGCGTGCTTGACGGTCTTGAAGTTCCGTTTCAGCAGCCCGAGCAATTCGGCATCGGTTCCGCCGGCGAAGACCTTGGCCACGAATGCGCCGCCCGGGGCCAGCGTCTCGACCGCGAAGTAGGCGGCGGCTTCCACCAGGCCCATCGTGCGCAAGTGATCGGTCTGCTTGTGGCCAACGGTATTGGCCGCCATGTCGGACAGGACAAGGTCGGGCGGGCCGCCCAGCGCACCTTCCAGCGCGGCGGGGGCGTCCTCGGCCATGAAGTCCATTTCGAAGATCGTCACGCCCTCGATCGCGTCGGTCGGCAACAGGTCGATGCCGACGACCTGCGCCTTGGGCGCGCGGGCGCGGACGATCTGGCTCCACCCGCCCGGCGCGATGCCAAGGTCGACCACGCGGCGCGCACCCTTGAGGATCGCGAAGCGGTCGTCGAGCTCTGCCAGCTTGTAGGCGGCGCGGCTGCGATAACCGTCCGCCTTGGCCTGCCTGACGTAAGGATCGTTGATCTGGCGCGTCAGCCAGCGCGCCGAACTGGCGGTGCGGCCGCGCCCCGTCTTGAGCCGCTCGCCCGGATTGCGTCCCGAGCGGCTCATGCGCGCCTCCCTCTAACGGCGGCGCGGCCCCGCTCGCCCGCCTCGCCCGCAGCGATCAGGCCGCGAAGGATGCCCTCGCGGATGCCCCGATCGGCAATGCCAAGCCGCTCCGCCGGCCACAGCGCGAAGATCGTGTCGAGGATGGCGCAGCCGGCCACCACCAGGTCACTGCGCTCCTTGCCGATGCAGGCCAGCTCCCAGCGGTCGCTCAGCGACATGCCGGCAATCCGCTCGGTGATCGCCTGCATCGCCGCGGTCGGCATGACCAGCCCGTCGACCGCCGAACGGTCGTACTGCGGCAGCCCCAGGTGCACGCTGGCAAGCGTGGTGACGGTGCCGCTGGTCCCCAGCAGGCGCAGGCCGGCGGACGAAGCGCGCGCGGGTCCCAGACTGTCGGCAAACGCGGCCAGGCTGTCCCCCACGGTGCGGCGCATCAGGGCATAGCGTTCGGCGCGGCCGGCGGGGTCTTCAGGCTCCGCTCCGCACGTCTCGGTCAGCGAGACGACGCCCCAGGGAATGGATTTCCACGCCTGGATGCGCGGCACCCCGGCCTGGCCCGAATCGACCAGCACCAGCTCGGTCGATCCGCCGCCGATGTCGAAGATCACCGCCGGGCCGTCACCGGGCTCAAGCAGGAGGTGACAGCCGAGCACGGCCAGCCGCGCTTCCTCTTCGGCGCTGATGATGTCGAGCGCGATGCCGGTTTCGCGGCGGACCCGCTCGATGAAGGCGGGACCGTTGACCGCGCGGCGGCACGCCTCGGTGGCGACCGAGCGTGCCAGCGTGACGTTGCGGCGGCGCAGCTTGTCGGCGCAGACCTGCAGCGCGCCCAGCGCCCGGTCCATCGCCGCGTCGGACAGGCGGCCGTGCTGGGCCAGCCCTTCGCCAAGGCGGACGACGCGGCTGAACGCATCGATGACAACGAAGTGCTCGCCCGACGGGCGGGCGATCAGCAGCCGGCAGTTATTGGTGCCCAGGTCGATCGCGGCGTAGGCCTGCCGGTGCATCGGCGCCTCGCGTCCGGTCGCGGCGCTGCCCTGCGAAGACCCGCTGTGGGTTCGGGGGCCGGTCTGGCGCGAGGGGCGGTTGGGGCCGGAATCGCCGGCTGGCCGTTGGCGTTTCGCCGGCGGGCCTTTGTGCTCCATCACCGCCTTGCTGGCGCGGGCCGGCGGATCGATTTCCGCCATGGCAAGGTACTCGTTTTCATTCTTCCTCCCGCCCGGGCGGCGGGGACCTGCAGCTATCGTAGCGCCGCGGTCACCCGGCGGCAAGCGCCGCGCCCGCAAAGCCCATCGCACCGCTTGACGGACCCTTTGCCCCCCTCTAGAGGCCCAGCCCTTGTTGCCCTGTCGTCTAATGGTAAGACTACGGACTCTGACTCCGTCAATCGAGGTTCGAATCCTCGCGGGGCATCCACTTCATCGCTCAGCGCCGCCCTGCCAGGGATTGCCCGCCGACGCGGAACAGGAAGGATATCGCCGCGCCATGACCCGCAAGAACCCTGCCGCGCCCGACCGCGCGCCGCTGCCCGAGCCGGTCGAGGGCGATCGCGAGTTGACGCGCGGCAAGTTCCACCACGCGCACCAGGACGCCGCCTTTGCCGAGGCGACGGCCCCGTGCACGCCGCAGACGCAGGATCCGTCCTACCGCCTGGCTTACCGCGACACCGACTTCCTGCTGCGCGAAGAGCTGCGCCCGGTGCGCTTCCAGCTCGAGCTGCTGAAGTGCGAGATGCTGCTCGACGAAGCGCAGATCGGCTCTACCCTGGTGTGCTACGGCTCCGCCCGCATCCCGTCGCCCGACATGGCCGAGGCCGCCCGCGCCACCGCCACGACCGAGCGCCGCAAGGCCGTGGTCGAGCGGCTGATTGCCAACGGCAAGTACTATGACGAGGCGCGCCGGCTCGCGCGCATCGCCAGTGAGGCGGCGATCGTCGAGAAGGGCATGCGCCAGTTCGTGATCTGCTCGGGCGGGGGGCCGTCGATCATGGAAGCGGCCAACCGCGGCGCGACCGATGCCGGCGCGGAATCGATCGGGCTCAACATCGTGCTTCCGCACGAGCAGGCGCCGAACGCGTATGTCACGCCGCACTTGTCGTTCCAGTTCCACTATTTCGCGCTGCGCAAGATGCACTTCCTGCTGCGCGCCCGCGCGGTAGCCGTGTTCCCCGGCGGCTTCGGCACGCTGGACGAGTTCATGGAACTGCTGACGCTGATCCAGACCGGCAAGATGAAACCGATCCCGATCCTGCTGTTCGGCAAGGAGTTCTGGAGCCGCGTGATCAACTTCGAGGCCCTGGCCGAGGAAGGCGTGATCAATTACGAGGACCTTGACCTGTTCCGCTGGGTCGAGACCGCGGACGAGGCCTGGGGCCACATCAGCAACTTCTACGAACTGGGCAAGCCCAAAGCCTGATCGCGTACGGCGGCATGGCCCAGCGGGCCGTTGCCGCCGCCCAGGCCAGGTGCGGCCGCCAACGCCGCGCGCACGAAAGCCCGGGCCCGCTCGATCGCATCGGCCAGTGGCAAACCGCCGCCCAGACCGGTCGCGATCGCGCTCGCCAGGGTGCAGCCCGTGCCGTGCGTGTGGAGCGTATGCACCCTCGCTGCCGACCAGGACCGCGGCCCCTGGCCAGGGACGTGCAAGGTATCGGTGACAGTCGCGCCGGCAGCGTCTCCGCCCTTCGCCAGCCAGGCGATACCGCGCGCATCGAGCGCCGCCGCGCCGCCAAGGGCGTCCCGCTCCGCGACGTTGGGCGTGGTCAGCGTGGCAAGGGCCATCAGCCGTTCGAACCCTGCGATCGTGGCAGCATCGGCCAGCACCCCGCCGCTGGTTGCGACCATGACCGGGTCAAACACGATCGGCACCCGCACCGCCTCCAGCCGGTCTGCTACCAACGCGGCGACGTCTGCCGATCCCAGCATCCCGATCTTAATCGCGTCGGCGCCGATGTCGGCCAGGCAGGCGTCGATCTGCGCCGCGACCATGGCCGGGCTCGCCGGCTCGACCGCGTGGACGCCGCGGGTATCCTGGGCGGTAAGCGCGGTGATGGCGGTCATCGCGTAGCCGCCCAGCATCGTGATCGTCTTGATGTCGGCCTGGATGCCCGCGCCGCCGCCGCTGTCCGACCCGGCGATGACGAGGATGCGCGGCGGCGCCGCGTTCATCCCTGGAACTGCCGCTTGGCGGAAGGCGGATGGTCGGCGTGGAACTTGCGCGCCCGCGTCGGCCGGTCGACCAGCTCGCCGCCGCAGGTCATGCAGACGTCGTCGAGCGCCTCGGCACAGGCGGCGCAGTAGGTGCATTCGAAGCTGCAGATGAAGGCGCCGGGCGCCTCGGCCGGCAGGTCGGCGCCGCAGCGCTTGCAGTCGGGACGCATGGCCAGGCTCATGCCGCTGCCTCCGCCACGGCCGCGCAGATCCCGGCGACCGCATCCTCGACCTCGGCGGCGTCGTCGCCCTCGGCCATGACGCGGATCACCGGCTCGGTGCCGGACGGACGGATCACCAGCCGGCCCCGCCCGCCGAACGCCTTTTCCGCGGCCGCGATGCGCGCCTTAACCCGCTCATCCTCCAGCGGTTTCCCCCCGGCAAAGCGGACATTGCGCAGCAATTGCGGGACGGGATCGAACAAGTGCAGCAAGTCGGAAGCCTTTCGGCCTGACTGGACCAGCGCCGCCAGCACCTGCAGTGCCGCCACGGTGCCGTCGCCGGTGGTGGCATGGTCGAGCAGGATCATGTGGCCGGATTGCTCGCCGCCGACGTTGCAGCCGCGCGCGCGCATCGCCTCCAGCACGTGGCGATCACCCACCGCGGTGCGAAGCAGGTCGATGCCCTGGCCCTTGAGGAACCGCTCGAGGCCGAGGTTCGACATCACCGTTGCCACCACGCCGCCGCCCCTGAGCCGGCCCTCGCTGGCCCAGCGGCTGCCGATCAGCGCCATGATCTGGTCGCCGTCGACGGTGGCGCCGGTTTCATCGACGACGATCAGCCGGTCGGCGTCGCCGTCGAGCGCGATGCCGATGTCCGCGCCGCTGGCGACCACGGTTTCCTTGACCAGGTTGAGCGAGGTTGAGCCGCACTTGTCGTTGATGTTGCGGCCGTTGGGCGCGACGCCGACCGCGATCACTTCGGCGCCGAGCTCCCAGATGGCCGACGGGGCGACGTTGTAGGCAGCGCCGTTGGCGCAATCGACGACGATCTTCAGTCCGTCCAGCCGGACCAGGTCGGGCAGGCTCGACTTGACCGCATGGATGTAGCGGCCGGCGGCATCGTCGATGCGGCGGGCGCGGCCGATCTTGTCCGCGGGTGCCAGCGCGGCCTCGCTTTCGATCCCGGCCTCGATCGCGGCTTCGTCGGCGTCGGACAGCTTGAAGCCGTCGGGGCCGAACAGCTTGATGCCGTTGTCCTCGTACGGGTTGTGGCTGGCGGAGATCATCACGCCGACGTCGGCACGCAGTTCGCGCGTCAGCAGCGCGATCGCCGGGGTGGGGAGCGGCCCGGTCAGGACCACGTCCATGCCGACGCTGGTGAAGCCGGCGACCAGAGCGTTTTCAAGCATGTAGCCCGACAGGCGCGTGTCCTTGCCGATCACCACGCGGTGCTGGTGACTGCCCCGCAGGAAGTGCCGGCCGGCGGCCTGCCCGACCGCCAGCGCGGTCTGCGCGGTCATCGCACCGCTGTTGGTCAGGCCGCGAATGCCGTCGGTGCCGAAATAGCGCTTGCCCATGATGGTGCGGGGTTCCTTCAGTTCAACCGGATCAAAGCGGCCTTTGCCATGCCGCGGCGACCCGTTAATGGCATCACAATGCCGGGTCAGCCAGCCGGTTTCCCGCAAAGGAGCAACGATGCCGCACAGCGAACCGCAGGCCCTGTCCCTTCCCGATGTGCGCGTGCCCGCGAAATGGACCCTGGGCGGGTTGGCGGCGGGGCTGCTTCTGGGCCTGGTCCTGGCACGCGATGGCGGTGCGCCGGGAATCGTGGCGGCGGCGGACTGGCTGGGCGGCCTGTGGCTGCGCGGCCTGCAGATGACGATCGTTCCGCTGGTGGTGGCGCTGCTGGTGATGGGCATCGTACGCACGGTGGCGGCGGCCTCGGCCGGGCGGATGGCGGCCTATTCGGTGGGCCAGTTCATCGCCGTGCTTGCTTCGGGCACGATCTTTGCCGCCTTCGCGATGCCGGCGCTGCTGCGGATATTTCCGGTCCCGGCCAGCGCCGCGGCGGCCCTGTCGGGCGGAGCGATGGGCGGACCGCCTCCCGCGGTGCCGGGACTGCTCGATTTCCTCACCGCGCTGGTGCCGACCAACGTGATCGCGGCCGCCAGCGACAGCGCGATCCTGCCGCTGATCGTATTCTTCGCGCTCTTCGCGCTGGCGATTACCCGGCTGCCTCTGGAGCCGCGCCTGCAGCTGTCGTCGCTGTTCGAGGCGATTGCCGGCGCGATGATGGTGATGATCGGCTGGGTGCTCAAGCTGGCGCCGATCGGCGTATTCGCATTGGCGCTGGCGGTCGCGGCGAAAAGCGGCACCGCCGCGATCGGCGCGCTCGCGCACTATATCGCGCTTGTCGCCTCGATCGGCCTAGTGGTCATGGCGGCGGGTTATGGCCTGGCGCGCTTTGGCGGCGGCATCCCGTTGGGACGTTTCGCACGGGCGATGCTGCCTGCCCAGGCGGTGGCGCTGTCGACCCAGTCCTCGCTCGCCAGCGTCCCGGCGATGCTGGGCGCTTGCAACCGGCTGGGCCTGCGCCAGACCAGCGGCGAATTCGTGCTGCCGCTGGCCGTAGCGGTGTTCCGCGCGACCGGCCCGGCGATGAATTTGGCGGTGGCGATCTACGTCGGCCATCTGGCCGGCGTGGCGATGACCCCGCCCGTGATCGCCGCGGGCGTCGTGGTCGCGCTGCTGACCACACTGGGGGCGCCGTCGCTACCCGGCGCGATCAGCTTCGTGTCCTCGATCGGGCCGATCGCGCTGGCCATGGGCGTGCCGCTGGGGCCATTGGCGCTGCTGGTGGCGGTGGAAGTCCTGCCCGACATCGTCCGCACGGTCGGCAACGTCACGCTGGACGTGGCGGTGACCGCCACGGTCGACCGCCGCGCGGCGACGGATCGAGGCTGAATGTCCGCAACCGCGCGCCTTGCGGCGCGTTGAAACTGCAAACCCCAAAACAACTGGAGAACCGACGATGGCGATTACCCTGATGCCGCTGCCTTATGCGGAAGACGCGCTGGCCCCCCACATCTCGGCGGACACGCTGGCCGTGCACCACGGCAAGCACCACAAGACCTATGTCGACAAGACCAACGCCGCGATCGAGGGTACCGATCTTGCCGACAAGTCTCTGGAAGAGATCGTCAAGGCCAGCCGCGGCAAGCCCGCGCTGTTCAACAACGCCGCGCAGGTATGGAATCACGGTTTCTACTGGATGAGCATGACGCCCGGCGGCAGCAAGCCGTCCGGCGACCTGGCCGCCGCGATCGACAGCTATGGCGGTTTGGACAAGGTGGCCAAGGACATGGCCGACAAGGGCGCCAACCACTTCGCCTCGGGCTGGGTCTGGCTGGTTGCCGACGGCGGCACGCTGAGCGTGGAGGACACGCACGACGCCGAAACGCTGGGTGACCTGGGCGCCGACAGCGCCAAGACCCCGCTGCTGGTCGTCGACGTGTGGGAGCACGCCTATTACCTCGACCGCAAGAACGTGCGGCCCGACTATCTGAAGGCCGTGCTCGAAAACCTGCTTAACTGGGATTTCGCCGCCCAGCAGCTGGGCGGGACGCGCTGGACCTACCCGGCCTGAGCGATCTCGGGCGCTGGCTAGGCCGGCTTGGGCGCCTGGATAAGGCTATCTTCCTCGGGCTCATCGTCCATGACGAGGGGCTCGGGGAAGAGCGGTTCTCCGAACAGGAAGCCGATGATGTTGGGCTTGCCCAGGTGCTCGATCAGCGCCGCCACGGTCAGCAGGATCGGCACCGATAGCAGCGCGCCGATAACCCCCCAGATCCACGTCCAGTAGCTGATCGACAGCAGGATCCACACCGGGCTGACGGTAAACCGCACCCCCAGGATCGACGGGGTGACGATGTTCGATTCCACCGCGTGCAGCGACAGGTAGGCTGCCGCCGGCGCCAGCGCCGGCAGCAGCGCGTTTTCGTTGGCGAGGCCGAACACACCCAGCACCGCCACCATCGTCAGCGGCCCGACGTAAGGCAGGAAGTTCAGCACGAAGGCGATGCCGCCCCACATGATCGGCGCCTCGAACCCGAACGCCCAGGCGCCCAGTGCGGCGATGATGCCGACGCAGAAGTTGATGGCCGCGACCGTCAGGATATAACCCGCGACCCGGTCCTGGACCTGGCGCAGAACCCGCGCAGCCTTCAGGCTGGCCCCGAACGACGCGCGTTCCAGCAGCAGCCGCCGCCGCATCCGGGTGCGCGATTCCAGCATAAAGAACGTCATCAGCAGGGTGAAGAACACCTCGAGCACCACCGACGGCGTCGCCACCGCGACCTGCTCGACCACGGTGGGCTGGGCAATCACGACCTCGCGCTGCTGGGCATGGCCGGTAGCCTTGGCCAACTGGCCGCCGACATCGTTGATCCACGAGAACTTGCTGCGCAGGCTGGTGATCTCGGTGCTAATCTTGGCCAGCATCTGCGGCACCTTGTCGAACGTGGCGATCGCCGGCTGCAGGATCAGCAGCACCACCGCGATCAGGAACCCCAGGAACAGGACCAGCGCGATGAACGACGCCAGGGTGTTGGGAACGCCCCAGCTGGCCAGCCTGTCGGCCAGCGGGGACAGCACGATCGACAGGATCAGCGCGGTCACCAGCGGCAGGAACACCACCGATCCCTGCGACAGCACGAACGGCAGCGCGAGGAACAGCCCGATTCCCAGGATCACCACCAGCGCGGAAACCAGGCGGATTTCCTGGGCATCCATGGCAGCCGGGGTCTCGTTCTCGATGGCGTCGTCGGGCAGCATCGACACGGCACGTCTCCCGGCGCTGGAACGGGCGCCACCGCTATCCTAGGCCGCGCCGGACGCGCAATTCAAGCCGTGCCTACAACGCCTTGGCGTAGATGTCGTACTGCTTGTTGACGCGGCTATCGATCGCGGTGGCGATGGCGTTCATGCCCTGGTTGTCATCCAGGATCCAGCCGATCTCGCCGCGCACCGCGCCGTACTTGCGGACTGCGTCCTTGCGGATCGAATCGATCAGCATGAAGGCCAGCTGGCTGGCCAGGCGCGAGGCCTGCAGTGGCTTGCGCACGCCCATCAAGGGCACCCGCATCGTCGCGCGGGTGGGATGGCGCAGCCACCACAGCAGCTTGATGAAGCCCAACGGGAACAGCTTGCCGCCGATCTCCTTGATCGGCTTGTTGAGGTCGGGCAGCGTCATCATGAAAGCCACGGGCTCGCCGTCCAGTTCGGCGATGCGGATCAGGTCCGGCTTGACCAGCGGCTTGAGCTTTTTGCCGGTGTAGGCGACTTCGCTGTCGGTAATCGGCACGAAGCCCCAGTTGCCCGACCAGGCATCGTTGAGGATGTCGAGGATGAGCGCGGCTTCCTTGTCGAAGTTCTTCAGCACGACGTCGCGGATGCGGATGCGGGGGTTCTTCTCGCCCGAGGCGATGATCCGCGCGATCAGCGGCGGAAACGGCTTCGTGACATCTAGATCGTAAGTGTAGAGCGACTTGACCGTCTCGTAACCCTGCGCCTTGACCCAGCCTTCGTACTGCGGCGCCTGATGCCCCATCATGACGGTGGGCGGGTGATCGTGGCCCTTCACCAGCAGGCCCGGTTCCTCCCACACCGACAGGGTCATCGGCGCGAGCACGCGGGTCATCCCCTGGCCGCGCAGCCAGTCTTCGGCGGCGGCGATCAGCGCTGCGGCAACCGCCTCGTCCTCGGCCTCGAGCGCGCCCCAGTTGCCGGTACCCGGGCCCATGCCCTGCTCGGGCGGCTGGGTCAGCGCGAGTTCATCGATATGCGCCGATATCCGGCCCACCACCTGGCTGCCCCGGCGGGCGAGGAAATACTGGTGGCGGGCGTGTTCGAAGAACGGGTTCTTGCCCGGCGTGAACATCTCCTCGTTCTCGCCGCGCAGCGGCGGGACCCAGTTGGGATCGCCGGCATTGAGGCGGTAATGGATGTCGATGAAGGCTTTGAAGCCGGCCTTGTCCGTAACCGGAGTGATTTCTATGTCGGACGCCGCCATGCTCTTGCCCTTATCCGCTGGTATCGCGCCTCTCCACACGGCGGCGCGCGCGGCTTGTCAACCGCGCAGCGCTGCCACCGCCAAAATCGAGCTGTCATGATTGTTGATCTCCACCCGGCCGTCGTGGCCGACGCCGCGCCCGTCCCGGCCAACCAGTTTTCCGGTTCGATCCCCGACGACAAGGCGATGCTGCGCGCCGCGGCCGAACTGACGCGCGACATTTCCGCCGCGCGCGCCGCCATCTACTGGCCCGACATGCTGGTCTCCGCGCTGGTCGGCTATGCGGCGATGGCGGGTGCGATCCTGGCCGCACCGCTGTGGCTGAAACTGTCCTGCGGGGTGCTTTCGGCACTGGCGCTGTACCGGGCGCTGCTGTTCATCCACGAGCTGACGCACATCCACCGCGATGCCTTGCCGGGCTTTCGTCTCGGCTGGAACCTGCTGGTCGGAGTGCCGCTGCTGACCCCGTCGTTCATGTATGAGAACGTCCATACGCTGCACCATGCGCGCACGCGCTACGGCACCGCCGACGATCCCGAATACCTGCCGCTGGCGCTGATGAAGCCGTGGTCGCTGCCGATGTTCATCGTCGTCTCGCTGCTGCTGCCGATCGGCCTACTGCTGCGCGCGGCGGTGCTGGTGCCGCTTGGCCTCGTCATCCCGGCGATCCGCACGCTGACGTGGGAACGTGCCTCGGCGCTCGCGATCAACCCGGCCTTCCGCCGCCGCCCGGCCGAAGGCGCGTTTCGGCGCCAGGTGCTGTGGCAGGAGGCCGGCGTCTGGGCGTGGTCCTGGCTGCTGATTACCGCCGCGATCCTGTGGGACTGGCGCCCGCTGGCGATCGGTCTTGCCATCGTCTCGGCCACGGCGCTGCTCAACCAGCTTCGCACGCTGGTCGCGCACTTGTGGCAGAACGAGGGCGAGCCGATGACGGTGACCGCGCAGTACCTCGATTCTGTCAACGTGCCGCCGCCAGGACTGATCGCCGAGCTGTGGGCCCCGGTCGGCCTGCGCTATCACGCGCTACACCACCTGCTGCCGTCGATGCCGTACCACTCGCTGCCCGAGGCGCATCGCCGCCTCTCGCGCCACGAAGGCGCGCTGCAGACCTATCCGCAAGCGCATTACCGCGGCATGTTGCCGCTGGTCGGGCGCATCGCGCGCAGCACGATGGGTCGCCGCGGGGCCTGACCCCGCAACGGCTCAGTTGCTGGTGAACGTGACCGAGGGCGTCGGCCCGGTGGTGACCGATCCGTTGCGCGTATTCACGGTGGCGCCGTTGGGGCCAACCGTCGCGGTCACGCCGGGTGTGGCGGTTGCCGTGGCGGTGGTGGTCACCGTCGGAGCGGGGACGGTTGCGGTGGCGGTGGCGCCAGGGACCGTTTCGGTAGCGGTGGCGGTGGCGGTCGCATCCGCCATGGCGGAGCCGCTGGCTTCGGGGGTCGGGCTGTTGGAATTGCACGCCGCCAGCGCAAACAGGGGCGCGGCGACGGCCAGGGGCAGGGCAAAGACTTTCATGGTCCGGCTTCCTCGTGACGGGTTTCCCACCCGAGTCGACGAGCGAAGCGGCAATTGGTTCCTGACGCCGGGCTACTCCTCGGTGCGGATCAGCACCGTTTCGCCGATCAGGGCGAACAGCACGAACGGCGCCCAGGCCGCTACGATCGGCGGATAGGCGCCGAAATTTCCCATCGCCAGCGCGGCATTATCTACCACGAAATACGCAAAACCCAGCGCCATCCCGATCACCGCGCGGATCAGCACCTGGCCCGATCGTGCCAGCCCGAACGCGGCGACCGCGCCCAGCAACGGCATCAGCGCCGCCGACAGCGGTCCCGACAGCTTGTGCCACAACTTGCCCTCGAGCTCCGCCGTGCGGCGCCCCGCCGCCTTCATCGCGGCGATCGAGGCACGCAGCGTCATGAAATCCTCGCCATCGGCGTCGACCGCGCTGATCGCGACTTGAGCCGGGGTTACCCCGCGCGCGACCACTTCGGGGGCCAGCGGCGCGCGCTGGGCGGTGGCGACTGTGAAGCTGACCGGGGCGTCCAGCTTCCACCCCGGGTTCGCGAAGGTCGCGTGCGGGCTGCGGGTCTGGCGCACCACCATCGCGTTGGCGTCGCGCTCGAAATAGGTGACGTCGTCCATCACTGCACGGGCACCGGTGCCCGACAGGCGCGCGGCTGACAGGATGTTGTTGCCGTCGCGCAGGTAGACGTTGGTCCGGACTTGCGAGACCGGCGGTATCTTGGCGTAATCGACCGCCTGCCACGCCTTCAGCGAGGCGCTGGCGCGGGTCACGATCCGTTCGTTGAAGGCGAAGTTGACCAGCGCGATGGCGGCGGCCGTCAGCATCAGCGGTGCCAGGACCTGGTGCGCCGACATGCCCGCCGCCTTCATCGACACCACTTCGCTGTTCTGGTTCAGGGTGACCAGCGTCAGGATCGTCGCCAACAGGACCGAGTACGGCAGGAACCGCGCGATCAGCTGGGGCACGCGCATCGACACGTAGTGGAGCAGCTGGGCCTGGCCATTGCCGGGCACGGCCAGGATCTTGCCGCTTTCGCTCAGCAGGTCGAGCATCTGGAGGATCAGCACCAGCATCACCAGCACCGCTGCGATGCGGACGACGAAGAGCCGCGCCAGGTACTTGGTCAGTGCCGCGGAAGGGAAGAAGTCGAGCAACAAGCGGACGCGCTCCTCAGGCCGGTTGCGGCGCGGCGCGGCGCCGCCCGATGCGGCGCAGTGCACGGATGCGCTTGCCGATGTTGCCGGCGGCCCGCTCCAGCGCGCCGATCGCCTGGCCGCCGGGGACGTAGGCGACGCGGTAGTACATCCACACGATCAGCGCCGCGAAGAGCGCGAAGGGCAGCCACAGCGCCGCCCACGACGGCACCCGCCCCAGCGCCGCGACCGCCTGTCCGTACTCGTTGATCTTGTGATAGGCGACCACCATGATGATCGCCACGAAGACCCCGAGCGACGATGTCGATCGTTTGGGCGGGACCGCAAGCGCCACCGCCAGGAACGGCAGCAGCAGCATCATCACCACTTCGACCATGCGGTAGTTGAGGCTGGCCCGGGTCTCGTCCTTGAGCGCTTCGGGCGACGCCTTGTTCCAGCCCAGCTTGAGCAGTTCGGGCAGCACGTATTCGCGCTCCTTGCCGCCGCGCTGGCGGAATTTCTCGATCGCCGGCAGGTCGATCGGCAGGTCGTGGCGGGTGAAGCTTAGAACGCGCGGCGGATCGCCCGGCGCGTCCTGCAGGATCTGCCCGTCGTTAAGCCGCAGGATGATCGTGTTGGGACTGCCCTTGAGGGCAAGGAACTGGCCTTCGCGTGCCGAGATCGTCAGCACCTGCTTGCCGGCAACCACCCGGCCGAAGATTCCCTCCAGCCGACGGCCCTGGTCGTAGCTGCGCTCTATCCGCAGGGCCATCCGGTCCTTGAGGGTGGTGAATTCACCCACCTTGATCGACGCGCCGAGCGCGCCCGAGCGCAGTTCGAACTGCTGGGCCTCGTAATAATACATCGCCAGCGGCTGCAGGTAGCCGACGATCGCCAGGTTCACGCCGGCGAAGATGATGGTGAGGATGAACGGCACCCGCAGCAGCCGGGTGTACGAAAGCCCGACCGCGCGCATCGTGTCGAGCTCGCTCGAGGTGGCAAGCTTGCGGAAGGCCAGCAGGATTCCCATCAGCAGCGCCAGCGGTACCGCCAGGCTGGCGTATTCGGGCAGCAGGTTGGCCAGCAGGCGGAACACCACAGACACCGGTCCGCCCTCGGTCGCCACGAAGTCGAACAGCTTGAGCATCTTGTCGAGGATCAGCAGCGACGCGGCGATCACGAACACGCCCAGCATCGGCATCGCCGTCAGGCGGAAGATGTAGCGGTCGACCGCGGTCAGGAAGGGTTTTCCGGAAAAGGGCAAGAGCGGCTCGAATCGAACTTTCTGCTTGTGCCCTTAGACCGCCGTGATGGTCAGTCCAGAGCGCTCATGCCCGCGTGCCCGGCAGCTAGGCCTTTTCGAGCGTGCACTGCAAGGGATGCTGGTTCTGGTGCGCGAATTCCATCACCTGGTTCACCTTGGTTTCGGCGATCTCGTACGGAAAGATCCCGCACACCCCGACGCCCTTCTGGTGGACGTGAAGCATCACGCGGGTCGCCTGTTCCAGGTCCATGGCGAAGAACCGCTTGAGGACCATGACCACGAATTCCATCGGCGTGTAATCGTCGTTGAGCAGCAAGACCTTGAACTGGCTCGGCTTCTTGGGCCTGGCCCGGGTCTTGGTCGCGATCCCGACCTCGTCCGCCGGATCGCCGGGCAACCCGGTCTCGTCGTCCTGCGCCAGACGCGTGCGATCGGTCGCGGAAAGGTCGAAAGCGGAATGCATGGTGCTGAAATATCGTATCGGGGGCAGAATCGACAAGGGCATGATGCGATTTTGTCGCTATTTGGCCGCGCCGCGCGGCAGGTCGACGAAAAAGGCCGGCTGACACCGCGGTGTCAGCCGGCCTTTTCTGATCACGGCCGGCGGGGGAGAATATCCGCCGGCTGTGCGAACGGCGTCAGGCGGCCAGCTTGGCCTTTTCCATCGCCACGCTCATGCGCGTCGACAGCGGCGCGAACGCCTCGTTCGCCAGCTTGACCATCTCTTCCGAGTGCTTCGACCCGGCGGCGACGAAGGTGTCGAAGTTGCGGCGCATCAGTTCGCCCTGGAGCTTGAAGAAGTCGGCCGGCGACTTGACCGCGGCGAGCGCCTTGGCGTCTTCGGTCATCGTTTCGAACGCGCTCTTGCCCTCGTCGACATAGGACTTGCCCATGTCCTGCAGGCCCGAGGCGAGGATCTTGCCCGAGGTGACCATGGCTTCGACGTTGCCCTTGCCGAACTCGGTCATTTCGCCGGCCATTGCCGTGCTCTTTTCATAAGCGCTCTTCGCGCGGTCCTGCACGTCGGCAAGGACGGTCTTGATCTTGCCGGTGATGTTGTCGGCGGTGGTCTGGGTGGTGGCCATGAGAGGTTCCTTGGTCTTGATGGTGGGGGCGGGGCGCGTGGCCTTCGCCGCAGCGGGCTTGATAACGGTCTTGGACGGGGCGCGGGCCGGCTTGGCGGCCACGGGCTTCGCGGCGATCTTCGCCTTCGCTTTAGCCGGGGCCTTCGCCTTGGCGGGAAGCTTCGCCTGCGCGGGCAACGCCGCCTTTGTCGGCGCGGTCACCGGGGCGACCGCTGCTTCGCCGGCACTCGCGCCGGCCGTGTCGACTTCGATTGCAGGGCTGGCCTCGGCCATCGCTCAATCCTTCATGCAGCACGAGCAAACCGCTGCCCGCTTTTGTTGCACTGCACAAAATAGGCGCTGCAGGCGCGATGTCAACGCTATTTTGTGCAGTGCAGCAAAGCGGCGCCACGGGGCGCTCAGCGCGTCTTGACGTAATCGCCCGGTGCATCGCCCAGCACGCGGTCGCCCTTGCCGCCGGGCTTGCGCTTGCCGGTCGCGGCGACTTCTGCCGCGTCCAGCCCCCGCAGCCATTCAAGCCAGTAGGGCCACCAGCTGCCGGGATGTTCGGCCGCGCCATCGACGAAAGCCGCAAAGCTGTCGGCTTCGCTGTCGCCGGTCCAGTACTGGTACTTGTTCGCGGCCGGCGGGTTGACCACCCCGGCGATGTGGCCCGACCCTGCCAGCACGAAGGTTTGCGGTCCGCGCAAATGGCGGGTCATGCGCCAGACGCTTTCGGCCGGGGCGATATGGTCTTCGCGCCCGGCCTGGATGAACGCGGGGGTCTCGATCCGGGTCAGGTCGATCGGCGTGCCGTCCGCTTCGAGCGCGTCTGGGACCACCAGCTTGTTGTCGCGGTATAGGTCGCGCAGGTAGGCGCGGTGCCAGGCTGCCGGCAGGTTGGTGGTGTCGCCGTTCCAGTGCAGCAGGTCGAATGCCGGGTAGTCCTCACCCAGCAGGTAGTTGTTGACGACGTAGTTCCAGATCAGGTCGTTGCCGCGCAAGAGGTTGAACGTCAGCGCCAGATAGCGCCCGTCGATCACGCCCTCGCTGCCCAGCTTGTCGATCATCGCCAGCTGGCTGTCGTCGATGAACACCTTGAGCTCGCCGGCGCGTTCGAAATCGACCTGCGCGGTGAAGAACGTGGCCGAGCGAACCTTGTCCGCCTCGCCGCGCCGGGCCAGGATCGCCAGCGTCGCCGCCAGCGTGGTGCCGGCCACGCAATAGCCGATAGTGTGGACCGCGGGCACGTCCAGTCGCGCGCGCACGACGTCGATCGCGTCCATCTGGGCGCGGATGTAATCGTCCCAGATCACCGCGCCCATCGCCGGGTCGGCCGATTTCCAGCTCACCACGAAGACGGTGATGCCCTGGTCGACCGCCCAGCGGATGAAGCTTTTCTTCGGGGTGAGGTCGAGGATGTAGAACCGGTTGATCCACGGCGGGAAGATAACCAGCGGCACCGCCAGCACCGCTTCGGTCGCGGGACTGTACTGGATCAGCTCGTAAAGGTCGGTGCGGTGGACGACCTTGCCCGGCGTCGCGGCCAGGTTTTCACCCAGTGTAAAGGCGCCTTCGGCCACGTGGCTGAGCTGGCCCTGGCGCAAGTCCGCGGTCAGGTGGCCAAGCCCGCGCACCAGGCTTTCGCCGCGGGTCTCGACGATGCGCTCCAGCACGACCGGGTTGAGCAGCGGGAAGTTTGCCGGGTTCAGCGCCTCGACCAGCGTGCGGGTGGCAAAGCGCAGCTGTTCGCGCCGCGCCGGATCCATGCCGTTCTGGATGCCGCCCTCGGTGCCGCCGGCCATGGCATCGCCGTGGTCGGCCATCGCCAGCGCCTGCTCCGCCAGCATCAGGTACGTCTGGTGCACCAGCGCAAAGAACGGGTTTTCGCGCCAGCGCGGGTCGGCAAAGCGACGATCCTGACGCGGCAGTCGCGGTGCCTCGCCCGCTTCGGCGGCACGCGGTCCGATGCCGTACTGGCCCAGCACGCCTTCCCACAGCGCCAGCCCGTCCTCCCACAGCTTGCGCGTGGCATCGGGTGCCAGCAGCGGGTGGCCTGCAGTCCAGCTCTGCGCCAGCGCCAGCCACTGCGCGGGGTCGAACAGCCCGCCCAGGCCGGTCGCCGCCTTGGCGGCCCGCTCCTGCTGGAAGTCCAGCCACAGCGCCTGCAGCTTTGCCGCCGACTCCTGCCAGCGGGCCAGGTCCTCGGGCGAGGCGGCGGCCATCATCGGGGTCAATAGCGCGGAGAACGGGTCGGTCGGGGTCTCGGCCATCGGTTCGTCGCGCTCCTGTGTCGCGGCCACCCTAGCCTCCGAAACGGCATTTGCCAGCATGGAACAATCGCGTAGGGTTTGCCCGCGGCGCCGCTGCCGCCACCATCTTTCAAAAGCCGAGGTCATGGAAGACGAGTTCTACCGCATCAAGCGCCTGCCGCCTTATGTCATCGCCGAAGTCAACGGCATGCGGGCCGCGGCACGCGCGGCCGGACGCGACATCATCGACCTTGGCATGGGCAACCCGGACTTGCCGCCGCCCGCGCACGTGATCGACAAGCTGTGCGAGGTTGCGCACAAGCCCGACGCGCACGGTTATTCCGCGTCCGCCGGGATCCCGGGGATCCGCAAGGCGCAGGCGAATTATTACGGACGCCGCTTCGGCGTCGAGGTCGACCCAGCCACCGAAGTGGTCATGACGATGGGCAGCAAGGAAGGCCTCGCCAGCCTTGCCACCGCCATCACCGCGCCCGGCGACGTGGTGCTGGCGCCAAATCCCAGCTACCCGATCCATACGTTCGGCTTCATCATCGCCGGCGCCACGATCCGCAGCGTGCCGACGACCCCGGACGAGAATTACTTCCGTTCGCTGGAGCGGGCGATGGCCTTTACCGTTCCGCGCCCCTCGATCCTGGTGGTCAACTACCCCTCCAATCCGACCGCCGAAACGGTCGACCTTGCCTTCTACGAACGGCTGGTCGCCTGGGCCAAGGCCAACAAGGTCTGGATCATTTCCGACCTCGCCTATTCGGAGCTCTATTACGACGGCGTGCCGACCGCCTCGATCCTGCAGGTGCCCGGCGCCAAGGACATCGCGATCGAGTTCACATCGCTGAGCAAGACGTTCTCGATGGCCGGCTGGCGGGTCGGCTTCGCGGTCGGCAACGCGCGGCTGATCGCGGCGATGACGCGGGTAAAGTCGTACCTCGATTACGGCGCGTTCACACCTATCCAGGCGGCTGCCTGCGCGGCGCTCAACGGGCCGCAGGACATCGTCGAGAAGAACCGCCAGCTTTACCAGAAGCGCCGCGACGTGATGGTCGAGGCATTCGGCCGCGCCGGCTGGGACATTCCGAGCCCGCGCGCCTCGATGTTCGCCTGGGCGCCGCTGCCGCCGGCGCTGAAGGATATGGGCAGCCTGGAGTTTTCCAAGCAACTGCTTACCCACGCGGAAGTCGCGGTCGCACCCGGCGTCGGCTACGGCGAGGACGGCGAAGGCTTCGTGCGCATTGCCATGGTCGAGAACGAGCAGCGGCTGCGCCAGGCGGCGCGCAACATCAAGCGCTACCTCGCCTCGATGGGCGTCAACGCGACCGCCGCCTGACCGCGCGCCGGGCGCGGGTCAGGCCAAATTAAGGCTGATTGTTAACGGGTGCCGGTGCGGGCGCAGCTAAGCCCGCGCGAACGGCCCTCGTCGCGAGTGGCCGCATGGGTCTGGGAAGCATCGATTGCCCGAATTCGCCTGGCTTGCGCCGGCGGAGGTCCCGCCGCGCGCCGACTTGCGCCTGTGCGGATGGTCTCTGACCGAACCGGACACCGCGCTTGCCCCGGGCGCCGGCGCCGCGATCCTGATGCCCGACAGCCATCTTGCCGGCGTCGGTGCCGCGCCGCTCGAACTTGCCGCCCGGCGCGCGCTGGTGCTCGACGTGGCCGACCCGGCGCGCCGCACCCACCTGCTGCGCGCCGGCGCGGGCGAGGTGCTGGGCCCCGGCGCCGGCCTGCCCGAAGTGGAGGTGCGCGCCGCGCGGATGCTGCGCATGGCCGCGGCGCTGCCGCGGCGGCGCTGGGCGGGATCGCTGATGCTCGACCTGATGGTGCGGGACGGCTTCGCGAACGGCCATGCGCTTGGCCTCCATCCGCGCGAATTCGCGCTGGCATGGCGGCTGGCGGAGGCCGGCGGCGAGCCGGTCAGCGTCGAGGTGCTGCTGCGCGACGTCTGGCGGCTGCGGTTCCGGCCCGAGACCAATACGCTGCCGGTCCACGCCAGCCGCTTGCGCGCCAAGATGCGCGCCGCGGGGCTCGGCAGCCTGCGCCTCGAGGCGGGTGAGGACGGCTATCGCTTCATTCTGGCGCCGCGCTGCCCGGCCGAACTGGACGCCCATGTGCGGATCGGCGACAAGGACGCCCAGCACCCGGCCCCGCAGCCGGCGCTGCTGGGCGAGGAGCTGGATCATGGGTGAAACGAGGCAGTTCGGCGCGGAAGGCCGCGTCACGCTGACGATGACGGGCAGCGGCGTCGCCGAGGTCGTGCTGGCACGCGGCGACAAGATGAATGCGCTCGACCCGGCGATGTTCGAGGCGCTGATCGCGGCCGGTCACGCCCTGTTCGACATGTCCGGATTGCGCTGCGTCGTATTGTCGGGCGAAGGCCGCGCGTTCTGCGCCGGGCTCGACATGGCGAGCATGGCGGCGCTGGGCGGCGGCGAAGGCGCGATCACCGATCGCACGCACGGCAATGCCAACCATTTTCAGCAGGTGGCGCTGCAGTGGCGCAAGCTGCCGGTGCCGGTCATCGCGGCGATCCACGGGGTCTGCTTCGGCGGCGGGCTGCAGATCGCCTGCGGCGCCGACGTCCGCGTGGTCCATCCGGAGGCGCGCCTGTCGGTGATGGAGATGAAGTGGGGCATCGTCCCCGACATGGCCGGCTACGTGTTGTGGAAGGGGACCGTGCGCGACGACGTGCTGCGCGAGCTGACTTATACCAATCGCGAATTTTCAGGCGCCGAGGCACAGGTGCTGGGCTTCGCCACCCTGGTCGATGCCGATCCACGCGCCCGCGCCGCAGCGATCGCGGCAGACATCGCCGCGCGCAACCCGCATGCGATCCGCGCCGCCAAGCGCCTGTTCGGGCGCTACCTGGGCGAGGACGAGCGCGCCATCCTGATGGCCGAGAGCGTCGAGCAGCACGCGCTGGTCGGTAGCCGCAACCAGGTCGAGGCGGTCAGGGCGCAGATGGAGCGGCGGGCGCCGGACTTCGCCGACTGAGGCGCAACTCCGCCCCCGGGCCATGGGACAACCCGGGGGGCGGAGCCGCGACCCGTGCCGCCGGTGGGGACGGCACAGGGGAAGCGATCGTGGCGAACGCGGCAGCTTGTCCCTAGCGCGCCCGCCCTATCGCCAGACCCGCGGCCGATGCGGAGCATCGGCGCATGGTTCTGTCTAACCGTTGTCAGTCTAGCCGGCGCACGCCGCCGCGCCCAACGACCGCTGCTCATCAGAGTGATCGTGCGGGCCGATTACTTGCGGGCGCAGGCCCGCCACTTGCCCGCTCGGGCCGCGCCACCTAAAGCGCGCATCCGCCTTTCGGAGACCAATATGACCGACACCCCGCGCACCGCAGCCCTGATGAAGCGCGGCGCCGATTTCCTCGGCTGCGAGCACGCGGTGCTGTGCGGGGCGATGAGCTGGGTGTCGGAGCGCAACCTGGTCAGCGCGATCAGCGAGGCGGGCGGTTTCGGCGTGGTCGCCTGCGGGGCGATGACCCCGGAACTGCTCGATGCCGAGATCGCCGCCACCAAAGCGCTGACGCAGCGGCCCTTCGGCGTGAACCTGATCACGATGCACCCACAGCTGTTCGACCTGATCGCGGTCTGCGGCCGCCACGGCGTCGGCCATGTCGTGCTGGCCGGCGGCATCCCGCCCAAGGGCAGCGTCGAGGCGATCAAGGCCGGCGATGGCGCCCATCCCGGTGCCAAGGTGATCTGCTTCGCGCCCACGCTGGCACTCGCCAAGAAGCTGCTGCGAAGCGGCGCCGACGCCATCGTGATAGAGGGGATGGAGGCCGGCGGCCACATCGGCCCGGTCTCGACCAGCGTGCTGGCGCAGGAAATCCTCCCCGCGCTCAGCGCCGAGGCGCTGGTCTTCGTCGCCGGCGGGATCGGCCGCGGCGAGGCGATTGCCGGCTATCTCGAAATGGGCGCCGCCGGCGTGCAGCTGGGGACCCGCTTTGCGTGCGCCAGCGAATCGATCGCCCACCCCGCGTTCAAGCAGGCGTTCTTCCGTGCCAGTGCGCGCGATGCGGTCGCCAGCGTGCAGGTCGACCCGCGCCTTCCCGTGATCCCGGTCCGCGCGCTCAAGAACAAGGGCACCGAGGCGTTCACCGCCAAGCAGCTCGAGGTCGCCAAAGCGCTTGACGAGGACGGCATCGCGATGACCGAGGCGCAGCTCCAGATCGAGCATTACTGGGCCGGTGCGCTGCGCCGCGCGGTGATCGACGGCGATGTCGAGAACGGCAGCCTGATGGCCGGGCAGTCGGTCGGCATGGTCACCGCCGAAGAGCCGGTCCAGGTTATCATGGACCGCCTGATGGCCGAGTGCGAGGACGCGCTGGCCCGGCGCTGAAAAGGGCTTGGCGTTCCATCCGGCCCGCCTATGCTGGCGGCGCGGGAACGATATCAGGAGCCTGATCGATGTGCGACGAATTCACCGCTGCCGATGAGGACGCCGCGCTGGCCCGCAAGGGGCTGAGCCGCCGCGAATTCGCCGCGCTCGGCGCCGTCGGCGCGCTCGCCGCCTGCACGACCACGAAGGGCGCCGACGGCGGCGCGCTGACGGAAACCAACGTCGCGATTCCGACCAGCGACGGCACCGCCGATGCGCTGTTCGTCCATCCTGCCAAGGGGCGTCACCCCGGCATCGTGATGTGGCCCGACATCGCGGGCCTGCGCCCCGCCTTCATGGAAATGGCCCGCCGGCTGGCCGGGTCGGGCTACGCGGTGCTGCTGGTCAACCACTACTACCGCGGCATGAAGGCGCCGATCACGCAGGCCTTTTCGGAATACCGCACGGCCGAAGGGCAGGCCAAGCTCAAGCCGCTGATCGCCACGCTCAGCCCCGAACACGCCGCCACCGATGCGCAGGCCTTCATCGGCTGGCTCGACAAGCAGGGCGCGGTCGACACCGCCCGCGGGGTCGGCGTGCAGGGCTATTGCCAGACCGGCGGCTACGGTGTGCGCAGCGCCGCCGCGGTGCCGGCGCGGGTGCGTCAGGCGTGCTCGTTTCACGGCGCCGGGCTGGTCGGCGATACGGCAACCGCGCCGTCGAAACTGCTGCCGGCGACCCGGGCCGAATACCTGTTCGCGATCGCCCGCAACGACGATGCCAAGGCGCCGACCGACAAGGACGCACTGCGCGCCGCGGCGGCCGCTGCCGGCAAGATGGCCGAGATCGAGGTCTACAACGCCGACCACGGCTGGTGCGTACCCGATTCCCCGTCCTACGACCGCGCCGAGGCAGAGCGCGCCTGGGCCCGGCTGCTCGATCATTATGCGCGGCTCTGACGCCTAGAAGGTGGTCGCGCTCTCGTAAGGCGGATCGGCCTTGTGCGCGGCGGCGAAGGCTTCCGCGGCCTTGAGCACGCGCAGGATGTTGCGGTCGGACAGTTTTTCCAGCTCGGCCTGGCTCCAGCCCCGCCGCGCCAGTTCGGTGAACAGCGCCGGATAGCCCGAAACGTCCTCCATGCCCTTCACAGCGACCTCGATCCCGTCAATGTCGCCGCCCAGGCCGACATGGTCGGCGCCGATGCGCTTCTTGATGTAGTCGAGGTGGTCGGCAACGTCGGCAACGCTGCCGATCGGCATCGGGTTGGCCTTGACCCAGGCGTCGAGCGCGGACGCCGCCGCCTTGGGATCGCCGCGGTTCAGTGCGTCCTGGCGGGCCTTTTCGGCCGCCTTGCTGGCGTCCCACTGGCGCGTCGCCTCGACCACGTAGCTGGGATAGAAATTGACCATCACGATGCCGCCGTTGGTCTTGATCAGGTCGAGCACGTCGTCAGGGACGTTGCGGGGATGGCTGTTGATCGCGCGGGCGTTCGAATGGCTGACGATCACCGGTGCGCGCGCCACCTCCAGTGCATCGCGCATCGTGTCGGCGCTGACGTGCGCCAGGTCCACCAGCATGCCGATGCGCTGCATTTCCTTGACCACGGTGCGGCCGAAGTCGGTCAGCCCGCCGTGGAGCGGGGCGTCGGTGGCGCTGTCGGCCCAGGGCGTGTTCTTGAAATGGGTCAGCGTCATGTAGCGGGCGCCCAGTTCGTACATCTGGCGCAGCACGCCCAGCGAGCCGCCGATCGAGTGGCCGCCCTCCATTCCCAGCATCGAGCCGACGCGCCCGGCCTTCATTGCCCCCTCGACGCAGGCGGCGGTGCCGCACAGCTGCATGTCGCGCGGGTTCTGCGCGATCACGCGCTTCATCACGTCGATCTGTTCCAGGGTTGCCTGCACCGCCTGCTGGTCGGTCAGCCCGGCCGACACGTAGACCGACCAGATCTGCGCGCCGAGGTGACCTTTGCGAATGCGGGCCAGGTCGGTCATCATCGGGGCAAGGCCGGCGGCGGCATCGGCGGTGTTGGTGGTGTCGCGAAAATCGAACGCGCCCGGCTGGCCCGGCACGCCCAGCACGTCCTTGCGCCGGTCGCGCAGCTGCTCGGGCACGTCGTTGTGCGCATCCATGACCGGCGCGGCCTTGAGCGCGGCCAGTGCCACCTGCTCGGGAGTGGGGGCGGCCAGCGCGGGAAACGAACAGGCGGCGGAGGCGAGCAGCGCAAGGCGCGTCAGGGTGCGAGTCATGGCGGCGAGATTACGGCCCGCCGCGCGCGGCGCAAGCAAAGACCCGCCCGGCGTGTGCCGGGCGGGTCAGTTGCAGCGCGTTGCCGCGCGGCGGGGGCTTTGCCCGAGATCAGGCGTCGGTCAGCTCGCGGCTGGGCGCAGCGGCCGGGCGCAGGCTGTTCCAGTCGTAGCTCGTGCCGGTGCGCGTCTCGCTGCGCGCAGGTTCGCCGCGCTGGTCCTGCCGGGCGATCATGCCCTGCATCATCAGGCGGGCCCGGCGGCGACGCGCCTTGGGCGAGCGGAACGGGTTGGCCTCATCGGGCTCGGCGCGGGTCATGCGGTCCAGCATCTCGGCGCGGCCCTCGGGCGTCGAGGGAACGCGCTGCAGCGCCAGCGCGCCGGCACCGATACCGGCCGCGGCGGCCTCGCCGTACGAAGGCGTGACGGCCGCGGGTTCGTAAGCCGGACGCATGCTCTCGGCCGGTTCGCTCGCCACCACGGGAACCTCGGCGACCGGGGTGTCGATCGCCGTTTCCTCGACATAGTCATCGGCGGTCACCCGGCGGCGGCGCGAAGCGGCGATGGCGACACCGCCCAGGGCGAGGATTCCCGCCAGCCCGGCCAGTGCCAGGACATTGCCGTTATCCGCGGGCGACGTGGTTGCCGCGGGCGCCGGGGCAGGCACCGCGACCGGAGCCGGATCGATCGGCGCGGGCGCAGCCGCCTCGGCATTCGGCAGCGGCGCGGCTGCGGCAGGAGCAGCGGCTACAGGCGCCGCCGCAATCGGGGCAGCGCTACGCGCCGTGCTGGTCGAAGCCGAGTGGCTGGTCGCGGTGCGGGTGGCCGTGCGGTCGGCCGGGGCGGCGCCGCTGCTGCGGGCGGGCGCCGCCTTGCTGGCGGTCGTGGTGGGTGCCGTCGCCGCTGGCGCAGCGCTGGGCGCCGGGGCCGGATCGAACGAGGGCA
This sequence comes from Parablastomonas sp. CN1-191, assembly GCF_049354825.1. Classification (GTDB taxonomy): domain Bacteria; phylum Pseudomonadota; class Alphaproteobacteria; order Sphingomonadales; family Sphingomonadaceae; genus Novosphingobium. The sequence goes on from NZ_CP186480.1 coordinate 2,505,846, forward strand.
GCACGATCGTCGGGGCAGGGGCGGGGGCGGGTGCCGGCGCCGCTGCGGGCACGGCTTCCTGCGCAAACGCGGGGGTGGCAAAAGCCAGCGTCGCGGCAATCGCGACGGGGGCCAGGCGAAGGGTGTGAATGTTGGTGCTCATGGTTCGGCGGCAATGCAGGGGCGCCGAAAACCGTTTCCTGAACAGGTCCCGATTCAGGACCAACCGTGTCGAACTGCGCGATGAACCGAGCGACTGCGCAACAATATTTCACGATTTCTGCGTCAAATTTGCACCACTTCGACCTGCTGGCGAAGCATTTCCGCAGATCCGAACACGGTCAGGAAGGACACGTCGGCGGCGTCGCGGCCGACGCCGATCTTGGCCATCTCGCCTTCGTGAGCCATCCCGGTGGCATCGACCAGGTGCCATTCGCCGGCCAGGAAAACCTCGGCAACGGCGTGGAAATCGGGCGGCGTGACGCGCGGCGCAAAGACGCTGGCAAAGCGCGCGGGGATGTTGGAGGCGCGCGCCAGTGCGATCATCACGTGGGCGAAATCGCGGCAGACACCCTCGCGGCTGACGTACGTGACCAGCGCGTCGGTCTGGCTGTCGCTGCTGCCGGCGCGATAGGCGATGTGCTGGCCGATCCAGTCACGGATCGCGGCGATGCGATCACCGCCCTGGGTGCCGGGAAACTCGTCGTCGACCAGCGCGGCGAAGGTCTCGACCGGGCAGTAGCGCGACCCGAACAGGTACTCGACCGTCTCGCCCGGCAACTGGTGCATCGGCACCGCGGCCAGGCCGGCGACGTCGCGCACGATGCGCTGGATTTCGATTGTGGCCGTATAGTCGACGGTCAGGCGCTGGTCGGCGCGCAGCCAGATGCGGTCGCCGATGCCGTCGTGGCCCGAAACGCGGGCGAAATGCGCGACGGGTGAGATATCGATCCAGGCCTTGTCGATGCGCTGCTCGGGCAGAACCGCCGCCTCGATCTGCAGCAGCAGGTCGGTCGGGCAGGCCAGCTTGTAATCGATGTGGGCGTGCAGGCTGAGCCGGGTGTTGGTGGGGCGGGCGATATCGGCTGAAGTCATGCCCCGGCGAATGCACGGGCCGCGCGGCTGTTCCGCGCGGCCCGCAATCTATGCCCGCGCGGCTGATCCGCGCGGTCCGAAATAGCTCTTTTTTGTAGCGGCGCCGAGTGGTCAGACCGCGCCGCGGCCGCGCACGAAGTGGACGACCAGCGCGATCACCGCGACGACCAGGACGATGTGGATGACGCCGGCGGTGACGTGGAAGGCGAAGACGCCCAGCAGCCACAGGACGGCAAGGACGATGGCGATGGTCAGCAGCATGGCAGGAACCCCGGGTAGTGGAACGAAGGTCTGCACAACGCCCCGTCGACCTGCCTGTTCCTAATGACGCTTGAAGTACTGCACATCGCGCTCGTGCTGCTCTGCGCCGGCACGGCTATCGAAGGTGCCAAGGTTGCGGCGCTTGCCGGTCTTGGGGTCGACCTTGCGCGAATAGAGGCGGTATTCGCCCGACTTGAGCTTGCGGATCATCGCGGCGTCTCCACGCTTCGCCCCGCGGGATCGCAACCGTTCGGCGCGGCGCCGCGTTCCCGCCGATATGAAAACAGCCCGCATGTTCGCTCCGCTGCTCGCCCTGACGCTGGCCGGCGCCTGCCAGAAGTCGCCCGACAGCGCCGCCGAGCCCTCCGCCGCCGCACACGGCCCATCCGCCTTTCCCAGCGACGATCATGGGGTGGCCGAGGATCACGCGGTCGCCATCGGCCCTGATCCCTACGCCTCGCCGTCGACCGGAACGCACTCGCCGGAAGGCCCGCTCGCGGCCGCGCTGACCCGCGCCGAATGGGCCAAGGCGGACAACCGCGCTCGCTGTGCCCCGCTCGCCTTCACCGCCGATGGCGCCGCCGGCGGCAACGCGCGCCGCGCCAATTTCGCCGGCGGCTGGGCGGTCGCCTTCGACACCCCGGCGCAGCGCTCGGCCTACGGTATCGCCGGGGTCGGCGCGCTACCCGATGACGACCTGCCGTACGCCGCGCGCCGCAGCCGCCTGGCCAGCACCTGGCCTTACGCCTGGGCCTCCAACGACATCGGGAAATTGCCGCCGGCATCCTACGCCGGTTTCGGCCGCGAAGGCTTCGGCGCCTATACTGACGCCAACCCCAAGGGCCTGGGCGTCAAGTCGGTCGCCTACCTGATCGTCCCCGGCCAGCGCTGCTTGTACAACGTCTGGACCACGCTGGGCCGCGCCCATCTGGAGCGGCTGCTGAACGGGCTGACGATCATCGCCGTGAAATAGCTGCGCGCGCCGCCCTCATGCGCCGGCGAAGCCGCTCGTCAGTCCCGCTTGTACGTGCCGGTCAGCACCGCCACGCCCAGCACGGTGTCCTCGATCTCGTCGAGCACGGCGTCGCGGTCGCTGCCGACCGAGAGTTCGAGCGGTTCGCTGAGCGCGAAGAGCTGGAAAACGTAGTCGTGCACGCCGTGGCCCGGCGGCGGATCGGGGGCGAGCCACTCGCTGGCATTCATCGACATTTCGCCCAGCACCGGCGGCTCCTCGCCTTCCAGCAGCACCCCGGCGGCCGGCTTCATGCCCCAGCCCAGCCAGTGGACCAGCGGCTGCGGGGCGGGCGCATCGGGATCCTCGACGATCAGGACCAGGCCCTTCGTGCCGGCCGGCGGCGCCGTCCAGGCCAGCGGCGGAGCGCAGGCGTCCTCCTCGTCGGCGGTGAACATCGGGTCAAGCGCGGCGCCGTCGGCGAAGGCCGGGCTGGTCAGCGTGAAGCCGCCGGCGTGGAGCGTATCCTCGCCCCCCAGCCGCGCCACCGCCAGCTTGCCGTGGCCGGCGCGCAGCTTCGAGATCGCCTTGCCCAGCCAGACGGGTACGTGTTCGAGCATCGTAAAAAATCGTCCTTCGTCGTGTCGGTTCGCCCCCCTGACGCATGGCCGCGCCATCGGTTCCGGAACCCGGGGCCGTCTGCGTGCTTTTAGACGGCACAGGCCGCGAATGAAAAGGACGCGCGATGAACGCCAGGCAGATCGTTACCGGAGCCATCCTGGGCGGCGCCCTGTTCGGCGCGTTCCTGGGCATGACCACCCCCACCGCCATGGCCACCCATGCCGAGGACGATTGGCGCGCCCGCCTGCCGACAACGCAGGTCGCCACGCTGGTCCAGCCCGACCAGGTCGCCTACAACTTCGGCACGCCCGAGAGCGTCGCGCCCGAGTTCAACATCTACCACGGCATCGATGCGGCCGAGCGCGATCGCTACATCGCCTTTCAGCGCGAACAGGACGATCGTTTCGCCCGCCTCCAGTCCGAGGCGGAGGCCCAGGTGACCCGGGCCGAGCGCGAATCGGCGCGGGCCGAAGCCGCTGCAATGCGCGCCGATGCCGCCCGCGCCGATGCCGCCGCCGCCATGGCCGCGCCGCAGCAGGCGGACGGCGCCGACGGGGCGCCCGCCGATGCCGATCCAGCCGACACGGCCAAGCCCGCCTCGACCGAGGCTTGACCCGGCCGCGCCGGCGCCTAGCCTGAAGCGGTGACGACGCGCTTTCGCACCTTTGCCGAGTTCTGGCCCTTTTACCTGCGCGAGCACAGCCGCCCGGCCACGCGCGCGCTGCATTACGTGGGAACATCGCTGCTGGCGGTGATCGCGCTGGCTGCGCTGCTGACGGGACGAATGGCGCTGTTCGCGGCCTTGCCGGTGGCGGGCTACGGCCTTGCCTGGCTCGCCCACTTCGCGGTGGAGCGCAACCGGCCCGCGACCTTTACCCATCCGCTGTGGAGCCTGGCCGCCGAAATCCGCATGTGGGCGCTGTGGCTGACCGGGCGGCTTGGGCCGGAACTGAGGCGCGCCGGCGTGGCCTGAGGGCCGGAACATCGCCCGGCAGCGTGCGTTTGCCAGCGCGAAAGGGGCACCGTTTCATGTCCATCCGCCACGCATTCCTTGCCGTATCCGCCTTGGCCGCCAGCTGGGCGCTGCCCGCCGCCGCGCAGGACGCCACCGCGCCGACCGCGCCGCCCCCGGGGGATAGCGCGCCGCCGGCGCGGCCGGCCTCGGTCTATGATGGCAACTGGCTGACCGCGGGCGCCGGTGCCGCCTATGCGCCCGACTATTCGGGATCGAACGACTACAAGCTCAGCGTGCTGCCGGTGGTGACCGGCAAGCTGGGCGCGATCGGCATCAGCCCGCGCCGCGCCGGCCTGGCGTTCGACCTCATCAACAACAGCGGCGGCAAGGTCGACCTGATCCTGGGCCCGGTGGCAGCGCTGCGGTTCGAGCGGAGCGGGTCCATCAAGGATCCCTACGTGGCCGCGCTCGGCAAGAAGAAGAAAGCCATCGAACTGGGCGGCACGGTCGGCCTCGGCTTCAGCCAGGTGCTGAACCCGTACGACAAGCTCAGCATGACGGTGGACGTGCTGAAGGACGTCAACGGCGCGCACCGCGGCACGCTGGTGACCCCGTCGGTCAGCTACCTCACCCCGCTCAGCCGCGGGATCGCCGCCACGCTGTCGTTGTCGGCGACGCACGGCAGCGACCGCTTCGTCGACTATTACTCCTCGGTCACCCCGGCGCAGTCGCTCGCCAGCGGGCTGCCGGCGTTTGCCGCCCGCGGCGGCTGGACCAGCGCCGGCGCCACCCTGCTGACTGGCTTCGACCTCGACGGCGACCTCACCAACGGGGGCGCGGCCGTATTCCTGCTGGGCGGCTATTCGCGCCAGCTGGGCGATACGGCGGCCTCGCCAATCGTGTCGCTACGCGGCAAGAAGGGCACGTTCCTGGTGGGCGGCGGGATCGGGTACACGTTCTAGGATAAGGGATCGGCACATGGACCTCGGATTCGTCGGGCTTGGCCGCATGGGCGGCAACATGGTGCGCCGCCTTGCGAAAGCAGGCGTGCGAGCGCACATCTTTTCGCTCGACGCGGACGAGCGCCGCACCCTGGCCGAGGAAACCGGCGCCGTTCCCTGCGAAAGCCTGGAAGCGCTGGTGTCGGGCCTGGACGCGCCGCGTACCGTGTGGATTATGGTCCCGTCGGGCAAGCCGACCCAGGGCGTGATCGACCAGCTCACCGCACTGCTGTCGCCCGGCGACACGATCATCGACGGCGGCAACTCCTATTACCGCGACAGCGTTCGGCGCGCCGCCGAACTGGCCGAACGGCATATCGCGTTCCTCGATTGCGGGACCAGCGGCGGGCTGTTCGGGCTCGACCGCGGGTACTCGCTGATGGTCGGCGGCGACGACGTGGCGGTGCGGCGCAACGAGCCGATCTTCAAGGCGCTGGCCCCCGGGATCGAGGCCGCCCCGCGCACCCCCGCGCACCAGGACAAACCAGAGGCGCCGGGCGAATCCGGCTGGCTCCACTGCGGCAAGGCGGGGGCCGGGCACTATGTGAAGATGGTCCACAACGGGGTCGAGTACGGCATCATGCAGGCCTTCGCCGAAGGCTTCGCGCTGTTCGCCAGCGCCGCCGATCCCGCCGTCCCGTCCGAGCGCGCCTACGATTTCGATCTCGCCGCGATTGCCGAGGTGTGGCGCCGCGGCTCGGTCGTGTCCTCGTGGCTGCTCGACCTGGGGACCGAGGCGCTGGCCGGCGGCAAGGGTCTGGACGATTACAGCCCGCGCGTTGCCGATTCGGGCGAAGGGCGCTGGACGCTCAACTCCGCGATCGAGCAGGGCGTGGCCACCCCGGTTATCGCCGACGCGCTGTTCGCGCGCTTCACCAGCCACGACGATACCGGCACCGCCAACCGCTTCCTGTCGGCGCTGCGCAACAAGTTCGGCGGGCATGACGGCGTGCCCAAGGCGGGCGAGGTCAAGACCTAGACGCGCGCCCCGCGCCGCCCTACAACCGCGCCCATCCCCGGGGAGCGCGCCTGCGCTGAGAGGGGTGGGCTAGGCTCCACCCGACCCGTCGAACCTGAACCCGTTAGCACGGGCGGAGGGAGGGCCGGCAACCGCGCTCTTGTTCCGTCCTTCGAAGGACACGCGCGCATATGGCCGACATCAACAGCAAGCTCGAAATCGCCCCCTCGGGAGAGCCGGTTAATGTCACGACCGGGCCGATCCGCGGCTCGTCCAAGGTCCACGTCGGCCCGCTCGGCGTCGCCATGCGGCAGATCAACCTGGAACCCTCGTGCGGCGAACCGCCGGTGCGCGTATACGACACCTCCGGCCCCTACACCGATCCTGCCGCCACCATCGACATCGCCGCCGGCCTGCCCGAACTGCGCCGCGACTGGATCCGTGCCCGCGGTGACGTGGAAGAGGTGACCCAGCGCGAGGTCCGGCCGGAGGATAACGGCCAGCTTGGCCCCGATCGTTCCGGCGGCGTGCCCGCGTTCCCCAACGTGCGCCGCACCGTGCTGCGCGCGCGTGGCGGCGCGAACGTCAGCCAGATGCACTATGCCCGCCGCGGCATCATCACGCCCGAGATGGAATACGTCGCCATCCGCGAGAACGTCGGGCGCGAGGCGCTGAAGGAAGCCTTGCAGCGCGACGGGCAGGACTGGGGCGCCTCCATCCCCGATCACGTCACCCCCGAATTCGTGCGCGAGGAAGTCGCCCGCGGCCGCGCCATCATCCCGTCGAACATCAACCACCCGGAATCGGAGCCGATGGCGATCGGGCGCAACTTCCTGGTCAAGATCAACGCCAACATCGGCAATTCGGCCGTGGCCAGCGACGTCGCCTCCGAAGTCGACAAGATGGTGTGGTCGATCCGCTGGGGCGCCGACACCGTCATGGACCTCAGCACCGGGCGCAACATCCATGACACGCGCGAATGGATCGTGCGCAACAGCCCGGTGCCGATCGGCACCGTGCCGATCTACCAGGCGCTGGAAAAGGTCGGCGGCGTGGCCGAGGACCTGACCTGGGAGATCTTCCGCGATACCCTGATCGAACAGGCCGAACAGGGCGTCGATTACTTCACCATCCACGCCGGCGTGCGCCTGCCCTACATCCCGATGACCGCCAAGCGCGTCACCGGGATCGTCAGCCGCGGCGGCTCGATCATGGCCAAGTGGTGCCTGGCGCATCACAAGGAATCGTTCCTCTACGAACGCTTCGACGAGATCACCGAGATCATGAAGGCCTATGACATCGCCTACAGCCTGGGCGACGGCCTGCGCCCCGGCTCCATCGCCGACGCCAACGACGAAGCCCAGTTCGCAGAGCTCTACACGCTGGGCGAACTGACCAGGCGCGCCTGGGAACAGGACGTCCAGGTCATGATCGAAGGGCCCGGCCACGTGCCGATGCACAAGATCAAGGAGAACATGGACAAGCAGCTCGCCGCCTGCGGCGAAGCGCCCTTCTACACCTTGGGCCCCTTGGTGACCGACATCGCGCCCGGCTACGATCACATCACCAGCGGCATCGGCGCCGCGATGATCGGCTGGTTCGGCACCGCGATGCTTTGCTACGTCACGCCGAAGGAACACCTCGGCCTGCCCGACCGCGACGACGTGAAGGTCGGCGTTGTCACCTACAAGCTCGCCGCCCACGCCGCCGACCTCGCCAAGGGCCACCCCGCCGCCAAACTGCGCGACGACGCCCTCAGCCGCGCCCGCTTCGAATTCCGCTGGCGCGACCAGTTCAACCTGTCGCTCGATCCCGACACCGCCGAACAATACCACGACCAAACCCTCCCGGCGGAAGGCGCCAAGACCGCCCACTTCTGCTCAATGTGCGGCCCCAAGTTCTGCTCAATGAAGATCACGCAAGAAGTGCGGGATTTCGCCGCGAAGCAGAACAGCGCCCCCGAAACGTTCATCGCCGCCGAGGAGGCGGAGAAGGGCATGGACGAGATGAGCCGGCTCTACAACGAAGGCGGGCGCGAGTTGTATATCGGTCAGGGTGATCGTGAGCACGACTGATGCACGGCTCCAAGCACATATGACAAAGCTATATATGGCTTTTGTAAGCTTGTCGGATCGACGCGGTTGGCTCTCCTAAGGGCGACTATCGCAAGGAGCACGCCATGCCCACCGTCCTGAGGATCGGCCCTTACCGCTTCTACTTCTTCAGCAACGAGGGCGACGAGCCGCCGCACATCCACGTCGATCGCGACGATGCGACCGCCAAGCTTTGGCTCGATCCCGCCAGTCTTGCCGCGAGCCGCGGCTTTCGCCCGAAGGAGATCGGTGCCATACTCGGCATCGTGGCCGAACACCGCGACGCGATGCTGGAGGCATGGCATGACCATTTTGGAACGGGTAACTGACGAACGCGTCAGCGACGTGCGCATCAGCGACGATACCCTGACAGTCGACTTGATGGACGGCCGCACCATTGCTGTCCCCACGGCATGGTATCCCCGCCTTGCTGGTGCCTCCCCGGAGCAGCGCGCCAACTGGACGATCTGTGGAGGCGGCTATGGAATCCACTGGCCCGATCTTGACGAGGACTTGAGCACAAGCGGCCTGTTGCGCGGCACGCCAGCACCGAAGGCAGCCTGATTCCCGCGCGTCCGCTCCGCGCTGGCGCGCTGACGATGCTGCTGGGGGCGCCGAAGGGCCTGCCTGTCTGAACGACGACCATCGCGCGCATGGCCCGCTACTCACCCACCACCAACCGCTCCACCAGCCGCCGCAACTCCGCCGGCGTCGTGTGGCCGGCGACAACCTCGTGGTAGCCGATGCCCGCCTTGCGCAGGGCTTCCTTTTTGACCGCGTCGCGCGCGGCGGCGGCGCTGCCGGGGAGGTGGTGGCCGGTGCCCTGGTATTCGATCGCGTGGCGGACGCGGGCCTGGGGGTCCATCAGCGCGAAATCGACGCGCTTGGCATTGATCGCGGCGTAGGCCTGCGGATCGGGGGAGGACAGGAATTCGCCCAGGCTGACTTGCGCCATCACCTGCCAGCAGCCGCCGCGCGCGGCCACGGCCTTGTCCAGCGCGTCGAACACCGCCGCTTCGGGCCGGTTGAGCAGCGCGCGCGGGCTGAACTCCGCCTCCATAACGCAGCGCAGTTGCTCGGCCGCGTCGAGCATGCGGCGCGCCGCCGTGCCCTCGACGGCCGTGAACGGGCCGCGCCCGCCCGCCTTGCGGCCCGCCCAATAGGCGCGGCGCTCGGCCCGCTTCTGCCCTTCGGTCACCCGCTCGACCGCGATGCCCATGGCCGCGCCCGCCGCCAGCACGATGGCCAGCAGCCAGGGCTTGTCGATCAGGGCAACGAGTTCGGGTGGCAATGCAAACGCCATGGCGGGTCCTGTCAGGCCGACGACAGCCGCCCTGATACCGAAGCATTCCTACCCAATCCTTGCGCCCCGGCCCGGGTCCCGGGCCTGCGTGGCCAGACGCCCGATCAGTCGCCCTTGTCGCCTTCGTTTCGCGGCTTCTTGGTTTTCGCGTGGCGCTGGTCGTCCTGGCTCAAGGAGCGGTGCTGGTCGTCGCTGTCGCCGAAGGTGCCGTCGTCGTTGCGGCGTTGATAGCGCTTTTCGTGCGGCTGGATGAGTTCGCGTTCGGACATGGCCTATCTCCTTGATACGCCTACCACAACGCCGCGGCGATTCGCCGGGTTCCCGCGCCGGTCCATCACCCTCTCGCGCACCGGCGCTTTCCTACAGCGGCGATTTTTGCCTTAAGCCGGGCGGTGGATCGCTTCATCAGACCTGGCACCCGGCCCGCGGCAAAAGTCACAGCCGTGCGTGACCTTGCGCGCCGGTCCCGCGGCCGGGCCGGGCGGGCGAGCGGCGCGAGGCAAGGGTTTCGGCGGGTTCGGGCGCGGGGCAACAAGTCGCCCTGGACCGTGTCAAAGGTGTCAAGCAGCCGTCCGCCGGGCCCTTGCCTTGCGGAGCGAACGGGAGCAGGTTTCGGCCCGGGTCGCTTCCTTGGGGAAGGGGACCCGTCATGACTTACACACGCCTGCTGCAAATCGCCCTCGTCGCCTTTGGCGCGGTGTTCTGCCTGGTCTGGCCGTTGACGATCGTCTGGCCGGCCGGCTGGGCCTGGCACGATGGTCCGCCGATGGCGTCGCACTATTTCATGATGATCGTGGGGGTCTATGCCACGCTCGGCCTGTTCCTGATCGCGGCAGCGCGCGATCCGCTCGCCCATGCCTCGCTGATCTGGTTCACCGCGGTGTCCAGCGCGGTCCACGCCGTGATCATGGCGGCGCAGGCCTCGGCCGATCCGATGCAGGGCGGCCACCTGGTCGGCGATGTGCCGGCGCTGCTGCTGGTCGCGGTCGCGTTCGGCGTGTTGCTGCCGCGGGCCCGCGCCGAAGCCGGGCGTGACGGCGTGCTGCGAACCGCCTGACCGGCGCGGCGGGCGGGCGGAACATTCGCGCCCTCCCGCCCGTTGGCCCGGGGTACCCATCAAGCAAAGGATGCCCCCATGCAGATTTCCGAACTGATGACCGCCGATCCCCAGGCGGCCAACGCGACCGACAGCCTCAAGACCGTCGCCGCGCAGATGCAGGCGGGCGATTTCGGCTCGGTCCCCGTGCTCGACGGTGGCAAGCTGGCCGGCGTGGTGACCGACCGCGACATCGCCGTGCGCGGCGTGGCCCAGGGGATGAGCTGCGACGAACCGGTCTCCGGCGTGATGACCGCCGACCCGGTCTGCGTAGCCCCCGATTGCGACGTCGACGAGGCCGCCCAGCTGATGCAGGACAAGCAGATCCGGCGTCTCTACGTGACCGACAATGATGCGCTGGTCGGCGTGGTGGCCCTGGCCGACGTCGTCGCCAGCGCGGGCGACCGGCTGTCGGGCCAGACGATCGAGAAGATCTCCGAAAGCTGACGCCCGCCTCGGCGCTGGCGCCGCCGCCGATTGCCGCCTAGGGATGGGCGATGGCCGATCTCTATCTCAAGGCACTCGAATCCGAGCGGCGCCAGCTGTGGGCGACCTGCCGGCTGAAAGGCCTGGCGCAGGGCACCCCCGAACGTCAGCGCATCGCCGCGATCGACGAAGCGATCGCGGCGCACCAGGCCAAGAGCGGAGCGAAAAGCGGGGCGAAGCCGCGGGCGGGAAAGCCGGCCCGGAAAGCCAAGGGGACCGCGCCGCGCGGCTAGTGCCGCGTCAGGCGTACCAGGCTCCAGTCGTATCCAAGCTCGCGTGCGCGCCGTTCCAGCAGCGCGCGGGTGGCCTCGTCGGGCCGCTGGGCGCGGGTCAGCAGCCACAGGTAGCGGCCGCTCGGCTCGCCGACGATCGACCAGGGGTAAAGACCGTCCGGTCCGGGCTCACCGCGGTCCAGCACCCAGTAATCGCCGTAGAACGGGCCGAAGAAGCTGACCTTCAGTTTCGCGTCCGCGCTGTCTTCGACGATCTTCGCCTTGCCAACAGATTGCTTGACCTTGCCGTCAACACTGCCTTGCCGGCAGGTGTTGGTAACGCGGATCAGACCGTCGGAGCGGCGCGCGTAATTGGCGGTGACCGCCTCGCAATCCTTTTCAAAGCTGTTTTCATAGCGGCCATATTCGTACCACGGCCCGAGGTAGGCACCGAGGCTCACCGCCTTGGCGGGCTGGGGCACGGCGGCATTGCCCACCGGGCCGCCGCGCGGGATACAGGCGGAAACGGCAAGGGCAGCGCCCGCCACCAGGGCCAGCGAAATGACGGAACGATTGCGCATGGACCGGCAACGCTATCGGGGCGCGCGTGTTCCGCCGCGCGTGTCAGCCACGCCCGCTTTTCATGTTGTCCAGCCCGGACACGACGCCGACTTTCGTGCTGGGGTTCGAAGCGTTCTGCTTGGGCGGTTTTTCCGCCTTGGGCTTGCGTGCTTCCTTGTTCGACTTTTTCTGGCCCTTGGCCATGACCTGTTCCCATCGGCGCGGAAGGCGCCCATCCAAAGCCTAGGCCGGTCGGTGGCGGAATGCGCGCGAAATCGCCCTATCGGGCCAGCGTGACCAGAACGCGGTCGAGAGCCTGGAGAAATCGCGAGCGGTCTGCCTTCGAAAATGGCGGCGGACCACCGGTGATGCCGTCCATCCCGGCGCGCAGGTCTGCCATGATCGCGCGCGTCGCGATGGCAGCCCCGATCGACGCGGCCTCGAACGGCTTGCCGCTCGGCGCCAGCACGCGCGCGCCGGCCTTCAGGCATCGGTCCGCCAGCAGGATGTCGCCGGTGATGACGGCGCAGCGCGGCGTTGCTGCTTCGGCGATCCAGTCGTCGGCGGCGTCGAATGCGTCCGACACCAGCACGCGGCGGATCAGCGGGTGGGCCGGAATGCGGATCGGGCTGTTGCTGACGATCACCACTTCAGCGCCGTGGCGCAAGGCGACCTTGTAGATTTCCTCCTTCACCGGGCAGGCGTCGGCGTCGACCAGGACGGTAAGAGCGGTAGCGGCCATTCTGCGCAGGTTTAGCGCGGCCGGGCGCCGTTGGCTAATGCCGCGATGCCGCCCGGGCACGGTACGGGGGTGGCAATCGGGCCGCACCCGTGGAAAGTAAAAGGAGCCCGCGCGCCCCTGTGGCCTGCTCAGGAGACCATTGGACAATGTTGAAGCCCGCCTTGCCTGCCTCGCTCGTTCTCGCGCTCGCCGCCTGCTCGGGCGGAGCGCCTGCTCCGGAAGCATCCGGTTCGGTTGCAGCAGCCGACGTCGCCGAGCCGACCGCCGCGGCAACCTCGACAGCGACGCCGAGCGCTTCGGCGCAGGTGGCGCAAGTGCTGACGCTCGACGGTCTGGGCGAGCTTCGTTTCGGCAAGCCGATCGCTGCGGATTCGCACTGGAAGCTGGGCACCGACGAAGCCTCGCCGAGCTGCCGCATCGCGACCTCGCCGGACTATCCCGGCGTCTACGCGATCGTCAACAAGGATGGCGTGCGGCGCATTACGGTCGGCGCGCGGTCCACGGTAAAGCTGGTCGAGGGGGTCGGTCCCGGCTCGAGCGAGACCGAGGTGACGGCGAAATTCCCGGGCTTCCGCGAGAGCCCCCACAAATATGTCGCCGCGCCGGGCAAGTACCTGACCGCGCCGGGTGAGGGGAAGACCGGCCCGGACTTGCGATTCGAGATTGGTGCCGACGGCAAGGTTTCGCTGATGCACGTCGGGATCGCGCCCGAGCTTCAGTACGTCGAGGGTTGCAGCTGACGATTTCGCTGGCAACCATCGGCCGCGGCGCGCATTGTGCAGTGCAGCATGGGCTGGCCAGGGAGCGATGACGATGACCGCACGCACGAAGAACTGGTCGGACCTTGTGTTCGACACTTGGCTGCTCGGCGCCGAGGCGGGCGCGGTGATGTGGCTGCGCAGCGCCAAGATCATGCTCGGCGGCGAACCCGCGCGGCTTGAGGTGGAGCGAATGGTGAGCGAGAAGATCGCCGCGAATCTCGCCTTGATGCCCAAGCTGATGGGATTGCAGAGCCCGCAGGCGATGGCGGCGCGAACGCTTGCGCATTACCGCCGCCCGGTCGCCGCCAACCGCCGGCGGTTGGCGGCAACGACCCGCGATTAGGTAATTCGGCCGAGCCGTGCTAAGACATCGCTGCTGACGTCAACCAATGACGGACATCGGCGCTTCGACGGGCCTGACCTTAACCGGGATGGGCCGCCGCTTCGACGACTTCCTTTCAAAGACACGACCTCTCGCATCCGTCCGCGTGCACTTTCGCGCGGGGGCGCACTTCGTTTCTGAAAGGAACGCACTATGCCGTCAGGCACCGTAAAATTCTTCAATGCCGACAAGGGCTATGGTTTCATCGCGCCGGCCGATGGCGGCGAGGACAGCTTCGTCCACATCACCGCAGTCCAGGCCGCCGGCATGGACACGCTGACCCAGAACCAGCGCCTGTCCTACGAGATCGAGACCGGCCGCAACGGCAAGCGTTCGGCGGTCAACCTCGTCGCCGAGTGACCCAGGTTCCGGGCGGCGGGCACCAGCCTGCCGCCCGCATCCTGACAACCGATTGAGGACCGTCCATGAGCCAGACCCGCGAATTCTACCTAGCCCGCGCCGCCGAAGCGGCGAACGAGGCTGCCAATGCCAAGCTGGCGAATGTTGCCGACCGCGCCCTGCGATCGCAGAAGGCCTTCGAGGCGATGGCCCAGCGCATCGCGCTTGCCGATGCCCGCCGCGCCAAGGCCGACGCTGAAAAGGCCGCGCTGCAGGACGCCGAAACCCTCCAGGACTGACGGGCTCCAGACCCGGCCCGTCCGTACTTGAGTGGCGGATTTGCGCCGCCCGCTACCTTTGAATTGCCCTTCGCTGAAACCTTTGTATGCCTGTCCGCATGGGACGCGACGAAGGCATCGATTCAGTGAGCAATACCAACAACTTGTCTACTCTCGACGCGTCGATGCTGCGCGACGCGCTGCGCAGCTTGCGCGATGGCGATTTCACGGTCCGGCTGCCGGGGTCGCTCAGGGGTATCGACGGCGAGATCGCCCGCACCTTCAACGAGGTCATGGATCTCGAAGAAAGCATGACCGGTGAGTTCGAGCGTCTGTCGAATGTCGTCGGCAAGGAAGGCAAGATCGGCCAGCGCGGCCGCGTGCGCGGCGCCAAGGGCGGTTGGGAAGCCAAGCTGCAGGCGCTTAACGACCTGATCGAGGACATGACCCAGCCGACCGCCGAGGTCGCGCGGGTGATCGGCGCGGTCGCCAAGGGCGACTTGTCGCAATCGATGGTCACCGAAATCGAGGGGCGTCCGCTGCGCGGCGAATTCCTGCGCATCGGCAAGATCGTCAACACCATGGTCGACCAGCTCAACGGCTTCGCCAGCGAAGTCACGCGCGTCGCGCGCGAAGTCGGAACCGAGGGCAAGCTGGGCGGACAGGCGCGGGTCAAGGGCGTGGCCGGCACCTGGAAGGATCTGACCGACAACGTCAACGCGATGGCGACCAACCTCACCGGCCAGGTCCGCAACATCGCCGAAGTCACCACCGCTGTCGCTTCGGGCGACTTGTCGAAGAAGATCACCGTCGAGGTGCGGGGCGAGATCCTGGAGCTGAAGAACACCATCAACACGATGGTCGATCAGCTCAACGCCTTCGCATCGGAAGTCACCCGCGTCGCGCGCGAGGTAGGTACCGAGGGCAAGCTGGGCGGCCAGGCGCAAGTGCCGGGCGTGGGCGGTACGTGGAAGGACCTGACCGACAACGTCAACCTCATGGCCGACAACCTCACCGGCCAGGTCCGCAACATTGCCGAGGTTACCACCGCGGTGGCGCGCGGCGACCTTTCCAAGAAGATCACCGTCGACGTGCGCGGCGAAATCCTGGAGCTGAAGGTCACGATCAATACCATGGTCGACCAGCTCAACGGCTTTGCCAGCGAAGTCAGCCGCGTGGCGCGCGAAGTCGGCTCCGAGGGAAAGCTTGGCGGCCAGGCCCAGGTCGAGGGCGTCGCCGGCACGTGGAAGGACCTGACCGACAACGTCAACTCGATGGCCGACAACCTTACCGGCCAGGTCCGCAACATCGCCGAAGTGACCACCGCGGTCGCCTCGGGCGACCTTTCGAAGAAGATCACGGTCGACGTGAAGGGCGAAATCCTTGAGCTGAAGAACACCATCAATACGATGGTCGATCAGCTCAACGCCTTCGCGTCGGAAGTCACCCGCGTCGCGCGCGAGGTCGGTACCGAGGGCAAGCTGGGCGGTCAGGCCGAAGTGCCGGGCGTAGGCGGGACCTGGGCCAACCTCACCGACAACGTCAACCTGATGGCGGACAACCTCACCAGCCAGGTCCGCAACATCGCCGAGGTCACCACCGCGGTGGCGCGCGGCGACCTTTCCAAGAAGATCACCGTCGACGTGCGCGGCGAAATTCTGGAGCTGAAGAATACCGTCAACACGATGGTGGACCAGCTCAACGGCTTTGCCGGCGAAGTGAGCCGCGTGGCGCGCGAGGTCGGGACCGAGGGCAAGCTCGGCGGCCAGGCGCGGGTCGAAGGCGTGGGCGGCACGTGGAAGGACCTGACCGACAACGTCAACGCCATGGCCACCAACCTTACCGGCCAGGTCCGCAACATCGCCGAAGTGACCACCGCTGTGGCGCGCGGCGACCTTTCCAAGAAGATCACCGTCGACGTGCGCGGCGAAATCCTTGAGCTTAAGGACACCATCAACACGATGGTGGACCAGCTCAACGGCTTCGCCAGCGAAGTCACGCGCGTGGCGCGCGAGGTCGGCTCCGACGGCAAGCTGGGCGGCCAGGCCGAGGTGCCGGGCGTGGGCGGCACGTGGAAGGACCTGACCGACAACGTCAACGCCATGGCCGACAACCTGACAGGCCAGGTTCGTAACATCGCCGAAGTGACCACCGCGGTGGCGTCCGGCGACTTGTCCAAGAAGATCACGGTCGACGTGAAGGGCGAGATTCTCGAACTCAAGAACACGATCAACACGATGGTCGATCAGCTCAACTCGTTCGCCAGCGAGGTCACCCGCGTGGCGCGCGAGGTCGGAACCGAGGGCAAGCTTGGCGGGCAGGCACATGTGCGCGGCGTGGGCGGCACGTGGAAGGACCTGACCGACAACGTCAACCTGATGGCCGACAACCTGACCGGCCAGGTCCGCAACATCGCCGAAGTGACCACCGCGGTCGCGCGCGGCGACCTGTCGAAGAAGATCACGGTGGACGTGAAGGGCGAAATCCTTGCCCTGAAGAATACCATCAACACCATGGTCGACCAGCTCAACGGTTTCGCCAGCGAAGTGACCCGCGTCGCGCGCGAGGTCGGCACCGAAGGCAAGCTGGGCGGCCAGGCCGCGGTTCCGGGCGTGGGCGGTACGTGGAAGGACCTGACCGATAACGTCAACCTGATGGCCACCAACCTGACCAACCAGGTGCGTGGCATCGCCGATGTCGTCACCGCGGTGGCGCAGGGCAACCTGCGCCGCAAGCTGACCGTGGACGCCAAGGGCGAGATCGCCGCGCTGGCCGAGACGATCAACTTCATGATCGATACGCTGTCGACCTTCGGTGACCAGGTCACCAACATGGCGCGCGAAGTGGGCATCGAGGGCCGGCTGGGCGGGCAGGCGAGCGTTCCGGGCGCCGCGGGCCTCTGGCGCGACCTGACCGACAACGTCAACCAGCTGGCCGCCAACCTCACCAACCAGGTCCGCTCGATCGCCGAAGTGGCAACCGCGGTTACCGCCGGCGACCTCACCCAGTCGATCGCGGTCGAGGCGTCGGGCGAGATGGCTGCGCTCAAGGACACGATCAACGAGATGATCGGCAACCTCAAGGACCAGACCTTGAAGAATGCCGAGCAGGACTGGCTCAAGACCAACCTCGCGCGGTTCAGCCGTATGCTTCAGGGCGAGCGCGACCTGGCGACCGTTTCGAGCATGATCATGTCTGAGCTGGCGCCGCTTGTGAACGCGCAGGTCGGCCTGTTCTACGTAACCCGACAGGACGAGGCGGACGAGGAAGCGAAGCTGGAACTGGTCGCCAGTTACGGCGCCGACGACAGCGCCCGCACCCGCCGCGAGGTGGCGCTGCGCGAAGGGCTGGTCGGCCAGGCGGCGGCTGACAAGCGTCCGATCGTCCTCCCCAAGGTTCCCAAGGACTTCGTGCGGGTCAGCTCCGGCCTGGGTGAGACGCTGCCGACCAGCGTCACCATCCTGCCGGCGCTGTACGAAAACGACGTCAAGGCCGTGATCGAACTCGCTTCGCTGGGCGAGTTCAGCGAGACGCACCAGTCGTTCCTCAATCAGCTGATGGAATCGATCGGCATCGTGCTCAACACGATCGCGGCCACCATGCGGACCGAGGACCTGCTTAAGCAGTCGCAATTGCTGACGCAGGAGCTGCAAACCCGCCAGACCGAGCTTACCACCAACCAGGAAGCGCTCCACGCCACCAACGAGGAGTTGCAGGACAAGGCCCAGGCGCTCGAGAACGAGAAGCGCCAGGTCGAGGCCAAGAACATCGAGATCGAGATGGCGCGCCGCGCGGTCGAGGAAAAGGCCGAGCAGCTGGCGCTGACCTCGAAATATAAGTCCGAATTCCTCGCCAACATGAGCCACGAGCTCCGCACGCCGCTGAACTCGCTGCTGATCCTGTCCAAGCTTCTGGCCGACAACGCGCAAGGCAACCTCAACGAGAAGCAGACCGAGTTTGCGCGGACGATCCATTCGGCCGGATCGGACCTGCTCAATCTCATCAACGACATCCTCGATTTGTCCAAGATCGAAAGCGGCACCGTCTCGATCGAGTTGGGCGACATGTCGCTGGCGGCGATGCGCCTCCACATGGAACGCACCTTCCGCCAGCTCGCCAACGAGAAGGGGCTGGCCTTCAACCTCGACTTCGATCCCGCGCTGCCCGAAGTCGTCCGCACCGACGAGCAGCGCCTTCAGCAAGTCGTTCTCAACCTGCTGTCGAACGCGTTCAAGTTCACCAGCGATGGCAGCGTCACGCTTTCGGCCAAGCCGGTCACTCTGCCGTCGGCACCGGGTTCGCGCGGTGTCTCCGCAATCGAGTTCGCGGTGGTCGACACCGGCATCGGCATCCCGCCCGAAAAGCAGAAGCTGATCTTCGAGGCCTTCCAGCAGGCCGACGGCACCACCAGCCGCAAGTATGGCGGCACCGGCTTGGGGCTGTCGATCAGCCGCGAGATCGCGAACCTGCTTGGCGGCGAGCTCAACGTCCGGTCCAATCCCGGCCAGGGCTCGACCTTTTCGCTGACGGTCCCGCTGTCGCTCGCCGACGCCGGCAGTCCCGCACTCGAAGCGCCGTCGACCTTCACCGCCACCGGCGACGACACCGCCGCGGCGCTGCCCGCTGCGATCGTTGATGACCGCGACGACCTGGCGCAGGATCCGTTCGTCCTGATCATCGAGGACGATGATACCTTCGCCGGCGTCCTCCTCGAGATCGCGCACGAGTGCGGACTCAAGGCGGTGATCGCGACGGGCGGCTCGGGGACGGTCGCGCTGGTGCGCCGGCTCAGGCCCTACGCCATTACGCTCGATCTCGGCCTTAACGACATCAACGGGCTCGTTCTGCTCGATCTGCTCAAGCACGATCCGGCCACCCGCGACATTCCCGTCCATGTCATCACCGGCATCGACGCCGACCGTCCCGCCGCCGAGCGCGAAGCCGACGAGGTCAGCGGCAAGCCGATCGACCACGACGAGCTGGCGGCGATGTTCAACCGTATCGCCAAGATGGCCCGCACGACTGCGCGGCAGGTCCCGATGACGCTGGGCGAAAGGCACGAGACGCTGCGCGCGCTGCCCGAACTGGCAGGCTCGAAGATGCTCATCGTCGACGACGACATCCGCAACATCTTCTCGCTCACCAGCGTGCTCGAAAGCTACGGCATCGAGGTCAGCCACGCCGAACGGGGCAAGGCCGGCATCGATATCCTCAAGAAGAACCCCGACATCGATATCGCCCTGATCGACATCATGATGCCGGAAATGGACGGCTACGAAACGATGCGGCAAATCCGCCGCACCGCCAAGATCGCCGATATTCCGCTGATCGCGGTGACGGCCAAGGCGATGCAGGGCGATCGGCAGAAATGCCTCGATGCGGGCGCCTCGGACTACATCGCCAAGCCGGTCGACGTCGACCTGCTGCTGGCGCTGCTCAACGTCTGGCTGGCCAAGTCGCGGATCGACATCAAGCGCGCGGGCAAGCCCGCGAAGGTGCGCTGAGGCCGTGCTGACGCCGAGCGACAGCGAAAGGAGCGAGCGGCCGCGCGTCCTGGTCGTCGACGACGACGAGCGCAACCTGCTGGCGGTGCGCACGGTGATCGAGGACCTGGCCGAGATCGAAACCGCGCAGTCGGGCGAGGAGGCGCTGCGCCACCTGCTGGCGGGCGATTTCGCGCTGATCCTGCTCGACGTGATGATGCCCGGGATCGACGGTTACGAGACCGCGCAACTGATCCGCGGCCGCGAGGCCAGCAAGCGCGTGCCGATCGTGTTCCTGTCCGCGGTCAACAAGGAGCGCGAGCACCAGATGCGCGGCTACGAGATGGGCGCGGTGGATTACGTGTTCAAACCGGTCGACCCGGTGATCCTGCGCTCGAAGGTCTCGGTCTTCGTCGACCTTTACGCGATGGCGCGCGAGATCGAGCGAAAGGCCGAACAGGAACAGGCGCTGCTCGACGCGAACCTAGCCGCCAACACCCGCAAGCTCGAGGCCGAGCGCGCGCTGCGGCTGGCGCAGGAACAGCAGGGCGCGATCATCCGTTCGCTGCCGATCGCGCTTTACATCGAGGCTGGCGACGGCGCCGAGCGCCGCTTCGTCGGTGGCGACCTGGGGACGCAGTGCGGCTTTGCAAGCGACGGAGGGGAAAGCGCCGAGGCGTGGTGCGAGCGCGTCCATCCCGATGACCGGCCCGAGCTCAAGAAGGCGATCGCCGACCGCGCCGACAGCGGCGCAATGGCGGTCGAATACCGCTGGCGCTGCGAGGACGAGACGTATCGCTACCTGCTCGACCAGGCAGTGCGGATGACGGACGACGACGGCAGCATCCACTTCGCAGGAACGCTGCTCGACGTGACCGAGCGCCGCCAGCTGGAGAGCCAGCTGCTGCAGTCGCACAAGATGGATGCGATCGGGCAACTGACCGGCGGTATCGCGCACGATTTCAACAACCTGCTGGCAGCGGTCCTGGGCGGGATGGCGCTGCTCGAACGCCGCGCGACCTTCTCGGACGACCAGAAGAAGATCGTCGATATGACTCGCCGCGCGGCCGAGCAGGGCGTGACCCTTGTAGCGCGGCTGTTGTCGTTCGCGCGCCGCCAGGCGCTGCAGCCGACGATGATCGATCTGGCCGCGCTCGCGCCCGAGGTGTCGGAGCTGCTCACGCACACGTTGGGCGGGCTGGTAACGCTCGAATGGGCGCCGCTTGATGGCAAGGTCGCCGTGCTGGCGGATCGCAGCCAGCTCGAACTGGCGCTCATGAATATCATCATCAACGCCCGCGATGCCATGCCGGCCGGCGGCACGATCCGGGTGATCCCCCGGGTCGAGCGGCTGGGCGAGGGCAACGACGTCGGCCTGGCGCCCGGCACGTATGTGGTCCTGTCGGTGCGCGACCAGGGCGTGGGGATGAGCCGCGAGGTGTTGGAGAAGGTAACCGAGCCGTTTTTCACTACCAAGGACGTGGGCAAGGGCACCGGGCTGGGCTTGTCGATGGTACATGGCTTCGCCTT
This sequence comes from Parablastomonas sp. CN1-191, assembly GCF_049354825.1. Classification (GTDB taxonomy): domain Bacteria; phylum Pseudomonadota; class Alphaproteobacteria; order Sphingomonadales; family Sphingomonadaceae; genus Novosphingobium. Next base: position 2,526,934 of record NZ_CP186480.1, read on the forward strand.
GCAGTCGGGCGGCAGGATCGCGATCGAATCGACGCCAGACGTCGGCACTGTCGTCGACTTGTGGCTACAGAAGGCCGGCAGCGGCGACGGCGGCCGCGAGGATGCCGGCGCGACGGTGGATGAGGCGGACGTGCCGCCGCAGCGCATCCTGCTGGTCGACGATCACGATATCGTCCGTGAAACCACCGCCGAGATGCTGCGCGAGCTTGGTCATAGCGTCGAGCTTGCGAGCGACGGGCCGACGATGTTGCGCAAGTTCGCGGACGATCCTGCCGCTTTCGACCTGATCATCACCGACTACGCGATGCCCAAGATGTCGGGCGAGGAAATGCTGCGCCGCGCGGAGGACATCCGCGCCGGCGTGCCCAGCATCATCATCAGCGGCTACGCGGCCGAGGATCGCCTGCCCGGCGCGCTGGCCGGGCATGACATTCTCTACAAGCCGTTCACGGTCAGCGACCTCAGGCGGCGGATCGCCCAGCGCGTCAGCGCCGCCTGATCGCGCATCAGCGCCGCCTGATAACAAGCCTCAGTCGATCGTGACGGTCACCGCGCGGCGATTGCGCGCCCAGCTGGCCTCGTCAGACCCGAGCGCTACCGGGCGCTCTTTGCCGTAGCTGACGGTGCTGATGCGGACCGGCTCGACACCCAGCGAAGCCAGGTAGTTCTTGGCCGCGTTGGCACGCCGCTCGCCGAGCGCGAGATTGTATTCGCGGGTGCCGCGCTCGTCGGTATGGCCCTCGATCGTGGCGCGCTTGCTGGGATACTGGCGCAGCCAGGCAGCCTGTGTCTGCAGCGCGGCCTGGTCGGCCGCATCGATGTTCGACTGGTCGGTGTCGAAATAGATCGTGTCCTGACCGGCCATCTTCATCGCGAAGTCGGCTTGGCTTCCGGGCGCGGGGGCGCCGGCGGCGCCGCCGGTGCTGTCGGTGCTGGCGACCGGATCGGGCGGCAGCGATGCCGGCGCCTTCTTGGCACAGCCGGCCAGCGCCAGCGCGGCGACACCGGCTGCCAGCAGCAGCGTGCGGGGGGCGGGCTTGAAATCAGGGGTTCTCGTCATCTCGGCGATCTCCTTGCGAAACGTGCGCTCGTGTCGAGCGATCAGGGACGGATCGGTCCCCAGGCGGGGTCGGATCCATCCACGGGCGTGGCGAGGCGGCGTTCGTTGCGCCCGGTCAGGTCGACCTGCCACAGCTGCGTTTTCCCGGACCCCTGGGCGGTCCGGAAGAACTGGATGATGCGGCCGTTGGGCGCCCAGGTCGGCGCCTCGTCCTGCCATGCGTCGGTAAGGTAACGCAGGTTGCGCCCGTTCGGGTCCATCACTGCAATGCGCAAGTTGCCGACGATGTGGGTGAAGGCGATCTGGTCGCCGCGCGGGCTCCATTCGGGGGTCGCGGCGCGGCCGCCGAAAAAGCTGATCCGGCGCTGGTTCGACCCGTCGGCGTTCATCACGTAGACCTGCTGCGTGCCGGATCGGTCGCTTTCGAACACGATCCGCGATCCGTCGGGCGAAAAGCTGCCGCCGATGTCGATGCCCGGGCTGTCGGTCAGCTTGAGCGGGCTGCCGCCTGCGGCCGGCATCTTGTAAATCTCCGTGTTGCCGCCGCTGGCCATCGAATAGAGCACCCACTTGCCGTCGGGCGACCAGCGCGGCGCGAACAGCGGGTTTGTCTCCTTCAGCAGCAGCCGCTGGGTATCGGTGGCCAAGTCATAGATGTAGATCCGCGGGTTGCCGTTGAAGTAGCTCAGATAGAGGATCGAGCGGTAGTCGGGCGAATAGCGCGGGGTGAGCGCGAGAGTTTGCCCCGTGGTCAGAAAGCGGTGGTTCTGCCCGTCCGAATCCATGATCGCCAGCCGCTTCATGCGGTGGTCCTTGGGTCCGGTTTCGGCGATGTAGGCGATGCGGCTGTCGAAGAATGGGCTTTCGCCGGACAGGCGCGAATAGACCAGGTCCGCGCACTTGTGCGCGGCGCGGCGCCAGTCGGCCGGGGCCACGGTCCAGCTTGCCGCGGTCAACTGCTGCGATAGCGCCACATCGTACAGGTAGCAGCCGACCGTGACGTTGCCATCGGCGCCGGCGCGTACGTCGCCCTGGACCAGCATTTCGGCGCTGCGGCCGCTCCAGGTCGGGAAATCGGGCGCCCGCACCTGGCTGAAAGCGGGCTGGGGCAGACCGTCAGGACCGGTCGGCTTGAACAGGCCGTTGTTCTTGAGATCGGCAGTGATGATCTGCGCCAACGCCATGCCAAGCGCACCGGTCGAACCCGCGCTCGTCTGCGTGGGCACATCGGCATCGGTCGCGAACTTGGGAATCGCGATGCCCAGGTCCTGCCAGGCGGCGTCGTCAGAGACCGAGCCTGTCAAACCGCCGGCATCGCTTTGTGCCGGGACCGGCGGCGGCGGCACGGTCTGTGCGACGGCGGGGGCTGCGGAGAGCAGCGCAACGGCGGTGATGAGCATTTTCATTGCGACAATTTCCTGTCGAAGCGGAACGAGGCGACGTGCTTCCACGCGTCGTAGTACTGGTCGGGCAGATCGAACGGAGCAGCGAGCCGGACGGCCCGGATCGCCTGCTCAGCATGGCGAGAGGCCTGCGCCTTGTTGGCGTCGGTGATGCCATCCTGGCGGACCACCCGCGGCGCGCCCTTCAGGGAGCCGTCCGGGTTCATGTCCCAGCTGAGGATGGTCACCAGCAGCTCGGCATCGGCGCCTTGCGGCGCGATCCAGCGCGGCTTGAGCTGGCGCGAGATCGCGCCCGCCAGCGACGATCGCACCGCCGGCCCGATCGCGGCGGCGGGCGTGCCGCTGCCGGTTGTGACGGCCCCGCCGGCGACGCCCTTGAGGAAATCGGCGCCCACTTTGGCCCCGCCTACCGGCTTGGCCTTGGCGGGTGGGGCTTTCGCCGGTTGCGCCGGCGCCGGCCTGGCGGACTGGGCCTTGGCGGGCTGGGCCTTTGGTTGGGGCGGGGCGGGCTGAGTCCTGGGCGCTGGCTGGACCGGAACGGGCTGGGGAACGGGCGCGGGCGCGACGGCCACGGGTTGCGGTCTAGCCACCTCGGCCGGCGCGGGCGCGGGCGGCGGCGTCACCTCGCCAAGCTGCGGCGCCTGCTGCGCGGCGGCGACATCGGCAGGGTCGGGCGCGGTGGAGGTCAGCGAGACTTCGTCCGCCAGCGTCACCTCGGTGCGTTCGTATGGCACGATCGGGGCCTGGCGCTCGGGCGCCATGACCAGCCACCAGGCCAGCGCGACATGGCCCGCCAACGCCAGTGCCAGACCAAACCGTTCTTCGGATCGGAGAGCCGCGAATGCCATGATACGTCGGGCTATGGCCCCACGCCTGAACCGTCGCTGACAGGCGTAGGCGACGCCGCCGCCCCGCCTGGCGCGTCAGCCGCCGGCGCAGGCGCCCTGGCGTTAGTTACCAGGGCGATCCGGTTGAAGCCAGCGCGGTTCAGTTCGCCCATCACCGCCATGACGCGCCCGTAATCGAGCGCGCGGTCGGCGCGCAGCGTCACTTGCGGCGCCTGCCCGCCGCTGCGCGGCAAGGCCGCCAGCGCGGTGGGCAGATCGGCATCGGTAACCAACCGGTCGCCGATCGAGACGACGCCGGTCTTCTCGATGCTCAGCGTTACTGGTTCCGCATCCTGCGGCAGCGCATTGGCACGGCTGTCGGGCAGGTCGAGCGGCACACCCGCGGTCAGCAGCGGCGCGGTGACCATGAAGATCACGAGCAGCACCAGCATCACGTCGACCAGCGGAGTGACGTTGATATCCGCCACCGGCGCCCGCCCGCGCCGCCGGTTGCGGTTGGGAGAAGTGAAGGCCATTTCAGCCCTCTTCCAGCTCGCGGCTGAGCGTCGCCTGGAACCGGTCCGCAAAGCGTTGCAGGCGGCCTTCGATTGCGTTCACGCGGTGGGCGAAGCGGTTGTAGGCGATGACCGCTGGGATCGCCGCGAACAGGCCGATCGCGGTGGCGAACAGCGCCTCCGAAATCCCCGGCGCCACGGTGGCGAGCGAGGAATCGTTGCGCTGACCGATCTGGAAAAACGCGTTCATGATACCCCAGACCGTGCCGAACAGCCCCACGAACGGCGCGACCGACCCGACCGTTGCCAGGAAATTGAGCCGCTCGGCCAACCGGTCGGCCTGGTCGGCGACGGTGCTGGACAGCACGGTGGCAAGCCGCTGGCGTGTTCCTTCACGGTCAATCGTCTTGCCGCCGGTGGAGCGGCGCCATTCGGCCAGGCCGGCCCCGGCGACGCGCGCACTGGGCACGTCCTTGCTGCCTTGCGCGGCGTGATAAGCGGGCAGGTCCGCAGCCTTCCAGAACCCCGCCTCGTAAGCGACGCTGCGGCGCTTGACGCGGCCGAGCCGCATCGAGATCGCCACGATGAGCGCCCATGTCCACACGCTGGCCAGGATCAGCCCGGCCATGACGACTTTCACGACGATATCGGCGTCCTGAAACAGCTTCAACGGGTCGAGGTGGCCCGGGGCAGCCGGCGCGGCGGCGGCAAGAAGATCGATCGGATTCATTCGGTGTCCTGAACAGGGGCGACGACGGCAAAAGCCGTTCGCCAGGGAAGGGGCATGCGGCGCGGCCGCCCATCGGCGGCTACGAACCCGACGCGGACGTCGGCGTCGGCCAGGATGCGGCCGGGCGCACCGTGCTCTATCACGCGGGCGCTCTGCCGCATCCGGCAGCTTGCCGCGCCCAGCGTGACGGCCTCGGTCTCGATCACTACGGCATCGTCGAGGCGCGCTGGACTGCGATAGCGCACGGTGATTTCCGCGACGGCGAAGGCACCGTCGCCGCCCTCGCTGGCAGCGCGCTGGTCGATGCCGAGCAGGCGAACGAAGTCGGATCGGCCACGCTCGAACCAACGCAGGTAATTGGCGTGATAGACCACGCCCGACAGGTCGGTGTCTTCGAAATAAGCGCGCACCGCAATGCGGTGCACACGGCCGTCGATGCGGCCCGAAGGCGGTTCCGGAAGCGTCATGGCGTCAGGTGGCCTTAGCCCTGCGGAGACTCGCAGGGCAACCCCGGGGGGCTTTTCAGCCGTCCTGACGTGCCAGCATCGGGCCCAGCGGCTTGCCGCCAAACAGATGGACATGAAAGTGCGGTACTTCCTGCCCGCCGTGCGCGCCGACGTTGGCAAGCAGGCGATAACCCGGTTCTACCAGTCGCTCGGTCCGCGCCACGCGGCCAACCGCGCGGACGAAGCCGGCAATCTCATCGGCGGGGGCACTTTCGGAAAAATCGTCCCAGCTCACATAGCGGCCTTTGGGGATCACAAGCACATGGACTGGCGCCTGCGCGGCGATGTCGTGGAACGCCAGCGCCCACTCATCCTCATAGACCTTCCGCGCGGGAATCTCGCCGCGCAGGATCCTGGCGAAGATGTTCTGGTCATCGTAGGGGGCGGTGGCATCGATTGGCATCAGGGCTCCTTGCGTGCGGCCTTTTCGGCAATCCCGCTGATGCCCTCGCGGCGGTCGAGTTCGGCCAGGACCTCGGCCAGGGGCACTCCTTTGGCGTCGAGCAGGACGAGAAGGTGGAACAGCGTGTCCGCGGCCTCGCCGATCAGGTCCTCGCGGTTGCCGGAGAGCGCCGCGACGATCGTCTCGACCGCCTCCTCGCCCAGCTTTCGCGCGATTCCCGGCACGCCTTTGCTGTGCAGCTTGGCAACCCAGCTCGTTGCCGGATCGGCAGCGCGGCGCGTGGCGATGGTTTCGGCCAGCCGGGAGAGGGTGTCGCTCATGCCGGTGTTGTGCCGCCTCAGCCGCGCGCGGGCAAGCCTACCGCCCGCAGCGCCGCGTGGGCTTCGGCCACCGAGTGCGTGCCGAAGTGAAAAATCGAAGCGGCCAGCACCGCACTGGCATGGCCCTCGGTCACTCCGGCGACAAGGTGATCGAGGCTGCCGACCCCGCCGCTGGCGATCACCGGCACGCTGACCGCATCGGCGATCGCGCGCGTCAGTGCGAGGTCGTAACCGGCCTGCGTCCCGTCGCCGTCCATCGAGGTGACCAAGAGTTCGCCCGCGCCCAGCCCCGCCAGCTTTACCGCGTGCGCCACCGCGTCGATCCCGGTCGCGCGCCGGCCGCCGTGGGTGAAAATCTCCCACCCGGCCCCGCTGCGCCGCGCATCGACCGAAGCGACGATGCACTGGCTGCCCATCTTCGCGGCAATGTCGGACACCACCTCGGGCCGGCTCACCGCCGCCGAATTGACCGCCACCTTGTCCGCCCCCGCCAGCAGCAGCGCGCGCGCATCCTCCACCGAACGCACCCCGCCGCCCACGGTCAGCGGCATGAAGCAGACCTCGGCGGTGCGGCGCACGATGTCGATCAGGGTCCCGCGCCCTTCGTGGCTGGCCGAGATATCGAGGAAACAGAGCTCGTCCGCCCCCGCCGCGTCATAAGCCCGCGCCTGCTCGACCGGATCGCCCGCGTCCTTGAGATCGACGAAATTGACGCCCTTGACCACGCGCCCATCGCGCACGTCGAGGCAAGGAATGACGCGGACGCGGACGGTCATGGTCTACTGGCCCGATAGGGATGCATCGTTGTAATCCTATTCGGTCGACATCATGAGAGAGACAGGAACTAGGCAAAGGAGCGCGAAGCCCGCCGCTAGCTTGGCGCCGACAACGAGCCAGAATCGTAACGGCGACTGAGAGCGCGCGTAACGCTTTGTGCCCTGAAACGAGCGCAGGTTGTGATAAGTCGCCACGCCGTCGCGGAGGTTACGAAGTCCGCTCCATGATAGCCACCAGCCGAACACCAGCCCCATGATGAAGCCAGCTGCCATCCCAATTAGTTCCGGCTCGCCATCGCGATCGCCGCCGCCAGGTCGAGCCGCCCTTCGAACAGCGCGCGCCCGGTGATCACGCCCTCGATGCCCTCGTGCGCGTGCATCGCCAGCATGTAGATATCATCGATGCCCTTGACCCCGCCGCTGGCGATCACCGGCAGGTCGGTGCGGCGGGCGAGGTCGACCGTAGCCTCGATGTTGCAACCCTTCAGCATCCCGTCGCGGCCGATGTCGGTGAACAGTACAGCCGCGACGCCGGCATCCTCGAACCGGCGGGCAAGGTCGATCACCGGCACGTCAGAGACAGCGGCCCAGCCCTCGGTCGCAACCATGCCGTCACGCGCGTCCACCGCGACGACGATGCCGCCGGGAAATTCCGCCGCCATGTCGCGCACGAACTGCGGATCCTTCAAGGCGGCGGTGCCCATGACCACGCGGCTGACGCCGAGGTCGAACCAGCCCGCCACCGCCTGGCGCGTGCGGATCCCGCCGCCGAGTTGGACATGGCCGGGAAAGGTCTCGACGATGGCTTCCACTGCGCCGCGGTTTTCGGCCCGGCCCGCGAAGCTGCCGTCGAGATCGACCACGTGGAGAAACTGCGATCCGGCTTCGGCGAACAGCATCGCCTGGGCGGCGGGATCGTCGCCGTAGACGGTGGCGCGCGCCATGTCGCCTTCGGCCAGGCGCACGACTTGCCCCTGTTTCAGGTCGATGGCGGGAAACACGATCACGGCCGCGCGCCTATCACCGGCAAACGGGCCGCGCTACCCGGACTTGACTCGGCGCGTTGGCGGGGCGGCGCTGCACAGGTCCATGCCGCCGGCCTTGACGCGGAAGAAGTCGTCCTGCCGGTTCGCCCGCGCGACGACATATTTGGCGAATGTCGGTCCTTCGCTGGAGAGGTATTCGAATGCCGGCAGATCGGGCACTTCGTTGCCGAGCCGGACCGACCGGATCGCCGTCCGCTCGGCCGGGGTCTCGTAAAATCCCAGCGTCCCGGTGCCGCGGGGCAGGGCGGAGAGCCACTCCATCCCCTCGATCACTTTGCCAACCACTGCAATGTTGCGATCGAGCGGCCGGGCCGGGCCGATCACGGCATAAAGCTCGGCCCCCGTGCCGGTATCGGGCGACAGGTTCCGCCCCACCCCGATGCTGCCATAGCAATGGACCGGCCAGACCCCTTCGGCGCCGCCGGCGAAGGGCAGACCCTTGGTGAAGGCGCCGAAACGCGCCGGATTATAATCGCGGAACACCGTTCGCCCGCCGACGATGGCGGGCGACGGCGCCGCGCCGTGGGTCCTGAACCACGCCGCGGCGCCCGCCGGGACCAGGCCCGCCGGCGCCGGCACCGTGTAGGCGCTCTCCGGGATTGCCGCCAGGCCGGCGGGAAGCGCGCGAGCTTTGGCTGCGTCCTCGCCATCGGCATCACCCCATTGGACGACATAGTTGTCCTGCACGCGGTTGATGCTGAGACCGTCCCACCAATGCGCGGCGGCAAGCTTGCGGATATTGCCGACCCAGCCTTGCGCGAACGGTGCCGGCATCAGCCGGATCACGACCCGCCGTGCCTTGGCGTCGCGGCCGCGCGCAAGGTCCATGACCAGAAGGTCCGACGGGGCGATGCGAACCCATTCGGCCGGCGCTGCCGTCGCCAGGATAGCGGCTGAAGAGCCGGGCGGCGGCGGGGGCGGTGGAGGAGCCGGCGTCTGGGCGGAAGCGGCGGCGGCCAGCGCCAGGGCGCCGAGGGCTGGGATGCGGATCATGCGGGTATCCTGCCGCGGCGAGCGCGCCAAGTCGAGAGGATCAGGCCTGCTCCTCGATCAGGTGCATGTCGTCGTCCGACAGGCCGAAATGGTGGCCCACCTCGTGGATGACGACGTGGCTGACCAGCCGCTCGAGTGTTTCGTCGCCGCGCGCCGCCCATTCGTCCAGCAACGGTGAGCGGAACAGGCGAATGCGATCGGGCAAGGTGCCGCTGGCGTTGGCCTTGTCGCCCACCGGCACGCCTTCATAGAGGCCGGTCAGATCGAAGGGATCGTCGATGCCCATTTCGGCCAGGGTTTCGGGATCGGCAAAGTCCTCCACCTGCAGCACCATCTCGCGCAAGTGCTGGGCAAAGGGTGCTGGCAGCCGGCTTAGCGCGGTTCGGGCCAGCGCCTCGATCTCTGCGGCAGATGGGGCGGCTCCGAAGGTGCGTGTCATGCCTGCGCCATAGGCCGGATGGACGCCGCTTGCCACCGCGCCCCGCTCCCGCTAGTCCGCGCCCCGGCCACGCCCCCGGCGCCGGCCCAGGCAATGCGGAGCGGTGGCCGAGTGGTCGAAGGCGCTCGCCTGGAAAGTGAGTATACGCCAAAAGCGTATCGAGGGTTCGAATCCCTCCCGCTCCGCCACCGACCCCCAGCACTGGTCTCCTATCAGGACGAGCGGCCTCAAGCCGGCGCAACAGGCGGGCTTGCCGGCGCCAATCCGTCAGCGTTCAGGGAACAGGCGGCCGTATCACCGCTAATGCCGGAGGGTTTGGCGCCCGGGTCTCCGCGCGGATCGGCATCGGTAAGGTTTGCCTGTTAATCAGGCCGGAACAGGGAAAATCTCAAAAATCGCGCCAGAAACAGGCCATCCAGGGGCCCGCGCGCTCGATTACAAGGTTTTAACTTGCGGTTTTCTGCGGGTCTGGGCCCGCGAAACGACGTTTCCCTGTTAATCGTCATAACAGGGCATTGAATCCCACGGATCAGGCGCTTTAATCCGCCAGATCAGGGCATTTACGCCCAAAACAGGCAGCGCCGCTTCAGCGCCAGCCAAGTACCTGTTCCTGCTCAGTCCACAGGAGAGGGATGTCGGCCTTGGTCAGCCGCTCTAGGTTGATTGCGGCGGGCTGACGGCCGGCGAGGATGTCAGCCTGAATGCGGGGCGACAGGAACGCGAGCCGCAGGATGCGCCGCTCGTAAAGCGAGGCCGGTGCCTCCTCGACGTGGCTCACCCCGCCCCGACGAACCAGCATCTTGTGGCCACGGCGCAGCGCGCCGATCAGAGAAGGGTCCCGCCGCTCCGTTCGGGCACCGGGAGATGCGATCTCGCAGCGCCCGCCGCGTCGCTGGATTACGGCATCAACCTGGGCAACGGTCTTGGACCGCGAGGCCCGGATGACGCGGTCGCTCTCACGCAGACGCGGCGCGACTTCGGCCGCCCGATCACCCTTCAAGGTGATGACCACGCCGCCTTGAACAATGTCGACCCTGCCGATCGCGTCGATCGCGCCGGGTTGGCCCCAGCGGGCCAGACACTCGGTCAAGAGCGCCTCGATGACCGCTGCTGGCACGCGCTGCGCGATGCCGTCGATGGACCTGGCACCCTGCTGCAAGGATGAAGACACATAATAGCGGTAGGCCTTGCCGCGCTGCCCGCGCGAGAAGGCCGGGCTCATGGGTTCGCCATTGGCGTCGAACAACTTCCCCGTGAGCGGCGCTCGGACAAGGCGCGCGCCCGCTTTGGCGCCGTGGCGACGCGCGTTGGCATCCAGTTTCCCTTGGACGGCATCAAACAGGTCTCGATCCATGATCGCATCATGCTCGCCCTCATGCGCCACGCCGCGGTGCACGATCTGCCCGAGGTAGATGCGACTGCGTAGCACGTGGAACAAAGCCCCCCGGCTGAACGGCTGCCCACCAAGCGATTTGCCCGATCGCGTCACGTGAACTCGCGAAGTGATCCCCCGCGACGTCAAATCCCGCTCGAGCGCATGAACCGAGCCCAGCTCAAGGTAGCGCGCGAAGATGTGCCGCACGATCGCCGCATCGGCCTCATTGACCAGGAGCTTGCGGCTACCTGCCTCGGGCATATCGTATCCGATCGGCGGCAGTCCTCCCATCCACATGCCCTTGGCCTTGGACGCGGCGATCTTGTCGCGGATGCGCTCGCCGGTCACTTCACGCTCGAACTGCGCGAACGACAGCAGCACGTTGAGCGTGAGCCGTCCCATCGATGAGGTGGTGTTGAACGCCTGCGTCACCGAGACGAAACTGACCTCGTGGGCATCGAAGCGTTCAACTATGCGAGCAAAGTCGGCAAGGCTGCGCGTGAGGCGGTCGATCTTGTAGACGACAACGACATCCACGAGCCCGGCATCAACGTCGGCGAGAAGCTTGACGAGCCCCGGCCGCTCCATGGTGCCGCCGGAGAACCCTCCATCGTCGTAGCGGGCCGGTAGCAGCTTCCAGCCTTCATGCGCCTGGCTCTTGATGTAGGCCTCGCCAGCCTCCCGCTGGGCATCGAGGCTGTTGAACGACTGCTCGAGCCCTTCGTCCGAGCTCTTGCGGGTGTAGACCGCGCAGCGCAGAACCTTGCTCATGCCGCGGTCCGCAATCCGAAGAACCGCGGCCCGTTCCACTTCGAGCCCGCGATCGCGCTCGCCGCGGCCGACAGGCTCGCGAACTTGCGGTCGCCCCAGCGGAACCCGTTCTCCTCGACGACAACTTCGACCCGGCGACCCTGCCATGTTCGGGACAGGGTAGCGCCGACGCCGAACTGGCTGCCCTCGGGCGCAACCGGGCCGCTGCGGGCGAGGGCGCGTCTGGTTATTTGATCCAGCCCGCCCAGCGCTTCGGCTTGGACCTGCCACGCCAAGGCTATGCGCAGGATTGCGACCGATCGCAGTGGAGGTGGGTCGCCGTAGCGCGATCGCCAGAACGCGCGGAGGCCTTCGAGGTCCATCTGACCGATCCCGATGATGAGATCGTCGAGCGCGGCGCTCATGCTGCCGCCGCCTTGTAGCGCCGCTCGCCGCCAGACTTGTCCGAGGTGATGATAAGGCCGCGCTTCTTGAGCGCCCCGGCCAGCGCACCGCGCACGGAGTGGGCTTGCCACCCTGTCGCGGCCGTCATCTCGGCGATGCTGGCGCCTTGATCGCGAGTGAGGAGGCTGGCGAGCCGATCGAGCCGCGATTGGGCCTTCGGGGCAGGACTCGCGAGTCCAGACGACGTGTCAATCTCCCGCGCCATGCGGCGCGGCTTGCGGTTTGTTGGAGCTGGCAAGGTCATTGTGTGTCTCCGATCGCGCGCGCCAAAGCGGCGCCGCTACCGAGACGAGCCCGGGTGCCGGGCAGGGATCAGCAATGCTCGGTTCGACCGCCCAGTCCAGTCATTCAGGATTTATCCCCAAGATCGGCCTGGGCCGAATTTGACGGCGGTGTCCAAAACGGGAACGTTCTGCTATTGTTCGCCTCATGGCAACCGTTCCCCTTACGGCCGAGTCGGTCGTTCGCCCGCTGACGGTCGTGTACCGAACGACCGGCAGCCTCGTCCCCGATCCCCGCAATGCGCGAACGCATCCAAAGCGGCAGATCGAGCAGATCGTCCAGTCGATCCGCGCGTTCGGCTTTACGAACCCCGTCCTCGCGGATCCGGCGGGCAACCTTATCGCCGGGCATGGCCGATTGCGAGCGGCCAAAGAGATGGGGCTTGCCGAAGTCCCGGTCATCACGCTCGAGGGGCTTAGCGAAGCACAGAAAAAGGCGCTGCGGCTTGCCGACAACAAGATCGCGCTCAATGCCGGGTGGGATGTGGAGATCCTCAAGCTTGAGCTCGCTGACCTTTCTCTGCCGGAGTTCGAGATCGACCTGTCGCTCACTGGCTTTAGCGCTGGCGAGATCGACGTCGTGCTGGCGGATAGCGAAGACCCGGCGGATGAAGTGATTCCTTCCGTCCCCGAACATACGCGCGTCCAGATGGGCGACATCTGGGAGCTGGGCGAGCACCGTATCGGCTGCGGCGACGGGCGCGACGCCGACTTCCTTAAGCTCCTCGTCGGCGATGAGACCATCGACTGCGCATTCCTGGATCCGCCTTACAACGTGAAGGTCAACGGCCACGTCAACGCCAAGGGGCGGCACCGCGAGTTCGCGATGGCGTCGGGCGAGATGAGCGAGAGCGAGTTCCGCACGTTCCTGAAAGCGACGCTTGGTGCCTGCGCGGCGGTGTCGCGTGACGGTGCCGTTCATTTCGTCTGCATGGACTGGCGACACATGGATGACGTGTCCGCTGCCACGACCGGCATCTACGGCGATCTGCTCAACATCTGCGTGTGGAACAAGTCGAACGCAGGGATGGGCTCGCTCTACCGCTCGAAGCACGAGATGGTGTTCGTCTACCGTGTCGGCGACGCGCCGCACTTCAACGCGGTAGAGCTTGGCAAGCACGGTCGGAACCGCACCAACGTGTGGGACTACGCCTCGGTAAACTCGCTCAAGGGCAGCCGCCGCGAGGACCTCGCGCTGCATCCGACCGTAAAGCCGGTTGCGATGGTGGCCGACGCGATCTGCGACGTGACCCGCCAGGGTGAGCTCGTGCTCGATATCTTCCTGGGCTCGGGGACCACCCTGATCGCAGCCGAGCGCGCCCGCCGGCGTTTCCGCGGGCTCGACATCGATCCCGCCTATGTCGAGGTGGCGATGACGCGGTGGTCGCAGCTGACGGGCAAGGAGCCGGTCCTGGTTCACCGCGCCGCAGAAGCAGAGGCTGCCGAGTGAGCAGGTTCCAGAAGGGCCAGTCTGGCAACCCCAATGGCCGGCCGCGCAAGCGGCGGCCCGATGTGTCGGCGTTCGACATCCTTTTCGACAAGCGGCTGACCGTGACCCAGGGCGGGAAGGAGCGCGAGCTGACGTTGGACGAGGCGCTGCAAATGCAGACGTATCATGCGGCGCTCAAGGGCAGCCGCATGGCGATCCGCAAGGTGCTCAAGATGATAGAAAAGCGCGAAGTCGCGCTCGCCAAGAAGGCGGCGCCTCGGGCTAAACCGGTCAAGGTCGAGATCCATCATACGTCGGACAATGCCAACGATGCGCTACGGATTCTTGGCATCGCCCATCCTGACGACGACGATAGCCGACGCTGGAAGGTCGAGACCTGGGCAACCCAGGCGGCGCTGAGCCGGCCCGGTCGCTGTAAGTTCTCCGCGAAGGACATCCACGACATCAAGTTCTTCACTCGGGGCGCCGACACCTTGCACTGGCCTCGCGGAAGCGAGGTATGAGCGGGGCCGAAGTAGCAGCAGGGTACGGCAATCCGCCTGCCGCGACGCGCTTCCGCAAAGGACAGTCCGGTAACCCCCGCGGCCGGCCTGCCAACCGCCGCCGAGAAATACCTTACGACGCCGTGCTCGGTCAGATGGTTGTTATCCGCGAGGAGGGCCGGGAACGGCGCGTTACCGCAGCTGAAGCGTTCCTCTTGCAGCTGACCCAGAAGGGTCTCGCCGGTGACAGCGCGGCTGCGCGTGCGTCGCTTGAGGCGATCGAAGCGGCGCGTTCACAGCGAGGTGAGGATCGCGTTGGCATAACGAAGATCATCTGGTCGTCGACCAGCAGCGGTGCCGACGCGATTTTAAGCAGGCTGAATCTGGCACGGCGCAGACACGCGACGGACGAGAAGAGGATGCGCTGGGAGCTGAGTCCTTGGATTGTTGAAGCAGCCCTGGCGAGGCTGGGCGATCGGAGGTTGACCAAGGAAGAACAACGCGAGGTTTACCGCTGCACCAGCACGCCTGCTAAGGTCAGCTGGCCGGAGTGGTGGAGTGAACGAGGCTAAGCGGCAGCTTTGCGCCCTAAACTCCGCCGTTCGCCCCGCCGGTCGATGATCGCGAAAGCCGCCGTTCGTTCTAGTTTCGGCTCAGCGACGCTAACGACCGACATTGGGAACTTTTCTGTCTGCCTGTTTGGGGCAGCGGATCGCAAAAAACAGACATAAGCGCTGAAACGTATGAGAGGCGGCAACGCGAGTCATTGCTAACTGCGCAACGCCAGTTTCGCCTCGTTTCTGCCGATTGACGCTGAAGAATATCAGCTCGAAGGCGAGCTCGTAAGGTTGATGGGAGCATGGTGGCCGCGACCGAGCGCCGATATCGTCGCAGCTCGGTTCAACGATGCCATTGTCGTCGCGTCATCTCGGCACGCACCCACCGGACCGACTGGAATCGAGGATCCGATCGGTGAGTTGATACTCGAAGGCGAGCGTTGCAAACGGGATTGGTCCCCTGAAAGGACAGCGCGGGCGAGCTAGAATCGGCCGACCGAAAAACACTTAGATCGAACGTGCGCAGCCACCGATTCGGATTCATCTCACCGTGCGGGCGTGTAACCAATGGGCAACCTCAACCGAGGAGTGTTGAATGGTGACAGGTGAAGGAATGATGCTCGACGCAATGATGGCGGCAACCGACGCGATGGCGATCGGGCCGATCGAGGAGCGCCTGGGCAAGCTCGCGGCACGGCTGGACAAGTTCGACAAGGCCGCGACTCTCGCGATGCTCGGCGGTCTCCTGACCGATCCCGATCTGCACGCGAACGCCGTGAGGTTCGAGGTGCTGATCCACCTCGTCGCGCTCCGCGCGAACGGAACGCTGCGACCGACAGCTTCGCAGCTCCGCGAGTGGCTGAACGAGATCCTCGGCGAGGACCGGGTCGGGCACCAAGAGGATCCACCCGAGGACGTGTTCGTGGCCAACGTCGTGTCCGGGACGGGCAACTCGCTGCTGTTTGAGGGCATCTGGGAGGCCAATGCGGCCTACGTGCAGGCCGTGCTCTACGCGGTCACCGCGTGCGCGCGAGAAGGAAGCACATGGGCTCCGCACTGTCTGCGACAGGTGTCGGCGCTCCTAGAGCTGACCACCGCCATTGCGGAACGCAGTGTACTTTCCCGCAACGTCACCGGCGGCGGGCGACGGCTTGCCCGCGTCCAGTTCCCGACGAGGCGGATCGGGGAACTGTCGGCGCGCGTCCGCTTCACGCTCGCGGACCTTGCGGAGCTCGACATCGAGCCGTTCGACCTGCGCCCGTTCGTCTTCGATCCGGCCCACAGTGCAGTCCTGCGTAGCGAGACAATCAGCTGGACCTCGCTCGAGGCTCGGCCGATCCTGATGGATGGCGAAGACTTCGTAGTCGCGCTGCCGACCGCGATCGGTGCCGCGATCAGGCGGCGCGCCCTCGAGATGGCGTTGAACAACGACGAAGGCGAACGCCTTCGGGACAAGCTGACGGACTACCAGTTCGGCAACAGCGTCATGAGCGCCCGGATTGGTCTTACTTTGGGTCGTATCACGGGGCCCGACACCGACGCGCAGTCCAGCGCTGTCGAGATGATCTGCACGTTCGACGTCGGCGCCTATGCGCACGTCATCTTCGTGCAGGACGACGTCGAGGAGGTCGCGGACCAAGGCTTCCGTTCCATCAAGGACGTGTCCGCCGATGTGCGGCGCCGCGTCCACGCCGGCATCTCCACGATCAAGGCGATGCCCGATTTCCGAATTGGGATGACGATCCTCGCATTCGGCGGTTTGGGCAGGGGCTTCATGGCCGACCCGGGACGCGTCCCGCCCGAATGGCCCTTCGTCGGGCTCGGCGCCGAGGATCTGGAGCTCTTCGCCGACGACTCGAACACGTCAGCGCTGCAGATGTACCGCATCCTCGATCAGGAGCGGCAGCTTCGCCGGACGCGAAGCCAGCTCGTGAACCCCAACGGTTTCCTCAATCTCTATGGCTTCGTGGAGGGCAACGACTTCGAGATCCTTCCCGAGGACGCCGAGCGCGGCCGCACGCTGATCCAACTCGGGACCAACTACCTCCTGTCGGTCCGGGTGCGGATCCGTCGCGCGCTTGACAAGCACGCGGTGCGGGTCGATCCGCGCAACGCGTTCGTCGAGGTTCGTAGACCCTCGACCGAGATGTATTTCGCCGACCTCCAGACCGAACCCAGCTACGTGAGCGTCGCCGACGCGATGGAAGGACGGCCCGCTGCCGCCATCGAGGTGGACGGAAGGACGTGGTGGATCACGATCGCGGGCACCGCCCCGACGCCGTCGAGGTCGCTGTCTTACCGCGTCTGGGATATGCTCAGGAATTGGGTGGTCATGATCGCGCCGGCGCTGGCCGGGGTTGCCGATTCGTTGCCCCAGTTCATCAGCATCGAGCTGGCCTTCCCGGACGGGGCCGATCTCGATGCGGCGACGGTCGCGGATGACGCAGATCCCGCAAAGCCGGTTCTCAATATCGTCGGCGAGGCCATCCGCATCGATTGCCCGGTGGATTACCTCAGAGCCTTCGGACGTCCCGACAATGTGGGCGACCGCTGGATGGTCGAGACGGTCGTACAGGCTGCGCTCGACCTCAACGGATCGACTGAGAACGGTCTGGCCGAGCAGATCGCGTCCTCGATCGTAAAGGACAGATCGTCACGGCATCTCCATGTGCTGACCCCGAAGACCGCTGGAGACTTCATCCTGGCGACGGCGGAGCTGCCGGCCGCGCGGATGATACAGCCCGAGGTACGGGCCTGGGCGGACATCGGGCTCGCGCAGCGAAGCGGCGTGGCTCAGGGGGACGCCGGGGTAGTCGAGGACAAGGCCGAAGCCGGCAAGCTGCTGCAGAAATCCGTCGAGATCCTCTGGGAGGAGATACGCGCGCGGCTTGAGCTGATCGATCGGACGTCGGTTATCGAGGCGTGCATCGACAACCACAATGCGATCGACCGGGACCGGGCGACCTGGCGTCACACTGCCGCCGCCATCCTTCATCTCCATCCACGCGAGGAGGTGATGCGCGCCGCGGTCGAGCGCGAGAGCGCGCGGTCGGAGGTGGGACTGGGCTGCCGCGTCGTAATCGAGATGGCGGTGTGCACCTCGCCGGTAACCGGGGGACGCACCTGTTCGCTGGACGATCTCGACTTCCTCCTTGCGCGCGTTTCGCTCCTCTGCGGTGTCGCGTCGCGCAGTGACGAAATCCATCACGGGTTCGCGGAGCGCATCGAGATCAAGCCGAGCGGCGTCCTCAGGTTCGAGGACGAGTTCGCGGAACGGATCCACCGGCCCTTCATGGTCGCCCTGTCGCGGGACCAATTCGACGCGGCGGCGCAGGGTTACGACACCTTCTACGAGGTGCCAGAGGAGATCGATGACGAGGAATATGAACGCCAAACCAACAAGGAATTCGATGCGGCGTTCGCGGTCGAGTACGGCGTGACGCCGATCCGCATGGTCGACTTCGTCTCCCGTCTCGGTGATCGTGCCGTCGCATCGGGCAACGGCCGGGTGACCGTTCGCCGCTCGGAACTGAAGGCCGATCTCGTCGCGATGGACGGCATGGACGACGCGGCGGCCGATAGGCTGCTGGAATCGTGGACGCTCGTTCACCGCGCGAAATGGAATGACATGAAGCCTGTCGGCGCAAGTGCGAAGGACTGGTTTCCATGGCGGTTCGCTCGGCGACTTAGCCTGCTCTCCAGGCCTATCGTCCAGCTAAACGACGACGAGGATCCGGTCTGCATCGTATCGCCGGTGATCGCGGAGCACGCCTCGGAGTACGCATTGCGGGCCTACAACGCTCGTCTCCCGGAATCTTATTTCCGGACCGAGGAGATGAAGCGCTGGATCGGCGCCGCCGTCGACCGTCTGGGTCATCAGTTTAATCGCCGCGTCGCGGCGCGGCTCAAGGAGCTTGGGCTTGAGACCGAAGCCGACTATTTGATGACGCGGCTGGGCGGAACCAAGGAGAGCGGAGACGTGGACGTGCTGGCCTGGAACGGTTCGACCGGCGCCGTCTATGTCATCGAGTGCAAGCGCCTGCTCGCCGACAAGACGGTCGGTGAGATCGCCGAACGCCTGGTCGAATTCGGTCCAAACCATGTTGAGCGCGGCGGCAGACGAGGGCCGACAAGACGTCACCTCGATCGCTTCCAGTTCCTGAAGGCGAACCTCTCGCAGGTATCGAAGACCACTGGGATTGCCGAAGGGTCGATCCGACTCAAGTGCTGCCTCGTGACGTCAGCACTCGTTCCGATGCAGTTCCAGCGCGAGGCGGATGCCTATTTCGACATCGTGTCGGATTTCGAAGGCATGGGCGATAATTTCGCGCCGCACGGTTGACAGCCGCTGATGGGCGATCTCTGGGTGGGCGGGCGACGACGATCTCCAAGAACTGCAGTCGCTCGTGCGACGCGCCTGTTGCGGCGATGCGGCTCTGCGCCACCCGTTCGCGTGATTTGACATTGCGTACGAAGAAGCTGCGCCAGCTTCGATCGTCCGGTTTTTGAGCGTGCCATCTGTAAGCGGACAGTCAGCAACCGGCCCAGTTCCGGTCGTTCGGGGCGATTACGCCCTCGTGGCAGCTTTCAGGCGCTCGCCGACTTAGGCGCTATGTCCGAAATGGGTTGGTTAGTTGCCGTTTGACGGTATCCTCCAATGAACCGGCAAATCGTCAAAATATCCCCATGACTCCCATGAGCCATCGCTACCCGCTGGGCGGCTCGCCAACCTCCACTCAGGCGGGTCAGGGAAGCCATGCCACGCTAGCTGCATCAACAGCAGTTCCTCGCCGTCGTGCGTGGCGTAAAACTGCACATCGCCGTCGATCAGCTTTTGTCTTTCAATCCGAAAGACTGACGAACCAGCTTTTCGTATCGCTGCCCACTCAATCGGTTTCGCCGCTCTTTCTCGAAAGCCGGCGAGTTGAGCATCGGCAACTATGTCGGAAGCGTCCCACGGGTCAGCTTCCCAAGCATTCGACGCGGCATTCATACGCTCGGCTTGTGACATCCGCGTCTCCAATCCCCAGATTACAGTGCTATTTGAACGACAGCAATGGGGTCGTTTACAGCCGGTCCGCTCTCAGAGCCGCGAAGCGACGGTGCGAACGCCCGACAATGGGGTGGGAAGGCGATTGTCCGGCTTTAAGGTAAATTATCCCGGAAGCTGACACCGTCCGAAGCGAGGCTTAGATGCCGATGTTCTCGGTGATTGTGCCGGCTATTCCTGCGACACATGAACCAACCAAAGTGAAAACAGCGATCGACGCTATGGACAGATCAGCGCCGAAAATCGCATCTACGGCCGCTAAGACTGGAAATAAGACGAACCCAGCAACGAAATAGAACGCGCCGCGTCGTGGATTGAAGTCGAAGGCTTTAGCCTTGGGATCGGGTGGATCGCGAAGCACCCAGAGCGAAGCTAGGCCCATCGCCAACAGAGGCAGCCACACCCAGACTGGCCACGATTGTCCCTCCTCAAAAACCCACGCTTGCACGAGGCCAGCCAAGCTGAGAATGGCAATGCCCAGATAAGCCAGTAGCTTCTTATCGATCATGTTGCCGTGCCAGCCTTGAGGTCATTCACCGCATCGTATGGATCGATGCCATCGAAAAAGCATGTCTGCAATGGGGGCGACCACGCGCGGACCTAAGTGGCAAAAATGGGGTCGTTTACGGACTGGCCGCTTTCGGCTGGGCGAGGGGCTAAGCGGCCTGTCGGCTTTTGGAACGGATCGCGTAGCCGGGAGTGGCCGATATTAGGGTGGATAGCTGACACGCTTTGCCGTTGATTGAACGGCCGCCGATCGTAATCCAGGTAGACGCAACAAATCCCTGCGCGGGCCGTTAGCTCATCGTTCAGATCACGCTTCGTTGCTTCGACCCGAAGCTCCCATCGTGCTCCGTCTCCAGGGGGACTACGATGCACGCGTTGATCATCGAAGACCAAACCCTGATCGCCATGCTCGTTGAGGATTCCCTCCGCCGGTGCGGGTTTACGTCTTTCGACTTTGCCATTTCCAAGGACGATGCGGTCCGCTCCGCGCAGGCCCGATGCCCCGATCTGATAACAGCCGATGTCGAACTGGATCCCGGCAGCGGAATCGATGCTGTCGATCAGATCTGCGTCGGCCCACCGATCCCCGTTGTCTTCGTGACGGGGAGCCCACTGGAGGTCAGTGAGCGAATGCCGCAACACCTGATGCTGCTCAAGCCGTTCGAATCCGACGATCTGATCGCTATCGTTAAGATCGCGCTCGCCCGAGCCGATAACGCCAGGCAAAATTGGCATACGAATTGAGGCAGGCTTTGGGCTGAAAAAGCCTATGCCTTAAAAATGCGGCGGGTTTCAGGACCCGGTCGTTCTAGCCGCACTGTCGGATAACCTCTCATGATGAGAGACCCGGTCCTTTCGAAGGCCCTGGCCATGACCTCTCCTGTCGCTCCGCTGGCCGACGCCGCCACGCGGATGTCGCTTGCGCTCGTCGCCTCCTCGCAAGTGCCCCTCCTCCTGCTCGGTGACGACCTTACGGTCATCGGCGCCAGCGCATCGTTTTGCAGGACGTTCGGGATCGACGCGCAATCAGTCAACGGCACCATGCTGGCAGACTTGGGACATGGTGAGTGGAACGTGCCCCAGCTCAACTCGCTGCTACGAGCAACCTTCGACGGTGCGGCGGCAATCGATGCCTATGAGATGCAACTGGAGCGCAGCGGCCACAAAACCGCCTGGCTGGTGTTGAACGCTCACCGGCTCGACTACGGCCAAGGGGAGGTGCGCCGTGTCGTGTTGGCGGTTACCGACGTCACCTCCGCGCGTCTCGCCGAGAAACTCAAGGACGAACTGGTACTGCGCAACGAGATCCTGCTGAACGAATTGCAGCACCGGGTTGCTAACAGTCTGCAGATCATCGCCAGCGTGCTGATGCAAAGTGCGCGCCGTGTTCAGTCACAGGAAACCCGCACGCACCTGCACGCTGCGCACTCCCGGGTCATGTCGGTCGCCACGCTCCAGTCGCAACTGGCCATCAGGGGCTCGGACGATGTCGAGCTCAGGAAATACCTCAAGGACCTGTGCGCCAGCATCGGCGCCTCGATGATCGATGATCACGATCGGATCAGCATCACCTCTTCGGTGGACGACGTAGCGGCGTCTGCCAACGTGGCTGTGAGCCTGGGGCTGGTGATGACCGAGCTCGTCATCAACGCGCTCAAGCACGCCTTCACGGGGCGCCAGCAGAAGGGCAAAATCGAAGTCGCCTACCTCTCCAGCAAGGACGCCTGGACCCTCTCGGTCAAGGACGACGGTAACGGCATGGGTGCGGAGGCTGACTCCAAGCCTGGGCTTGGCACCGGGATCGTGGCGGCATTGGCTCGGCAGCTTAGCGCCAAGGTCCAGACCGAGAGCACGGCTCAAGGCACCAAGGTATCGATTGTCCACACGGACTAGCCGCTAAGCGTGCCCTTTTGCGCGGGGTCCGGCTGCTTTTTCCGCTCAGCGGGCAGGGCAGCCAACCTTCCGCAATGGGGTCGTTTGCGGCTCGTCGGGTTCCAGGTTTGACAGGCGCCTAGCTGCCAGTCGGCTTTCAGCGCAGCCAGCATGACCCCGAAAGTCCGAAATGGGGTGGAAAGTTGCCGCTGAAAACCTTAACCTCGGATATGGCTTTGATCCGAATTTCACAGTTCGATGGTTCCGTTAGCGAGGTTCCACTGGCGCGGTCGCGACATGCTGCTGCCGTATTGGCGCTTGTTTTCCCGATTCTTTGTAGCGCTATCTGGCTCGCATGGATCATCCCGGCTGTATTGACACAAGGCTTGGTCACTGATCGTCAATTTCTCGTGAGCGCGGCCGTTAGTATAGGGGCGGCCGTGTTTTACTTCCAACGTTACTGGGGTCCCGCTTTGACGGCATTGAAGAATCCGGTGCCGGTCTGCCTCGTGGGAAACTTGCTGCGAGTAAATGGCGAAACATTTCCGGTCACGGATGGGCTCACCATTGAAAGCAATGCCCGTCTGCTTACCCTTAACGACGCCAACAAGGTGATCGCTACTTTTCCCGGCTATTTCATCCGCTTGAGGCGTTAGGCCTAGGCAACCTGCTTTCGGCGCTCCGGCCGGTTCTGGTTGGCGCGCGGGTTAGCCGTATCACGTCAGAGGATGAGATGCCCGGACGTTCGTGATCGCGTGTAACCACGACGGGCGTCGAACCAGTGAGGCTGACGGGATGTCCGCAATGGGGTCGCTTGCAGCTGGTCCGGTTTCGGCTTTGACAAGGGCATAGCTGCCAGTCAGCTTTCAGCGAAGCCAGCATGACCCCGAATGTCCGGGATTAGGGTGGGGAAGCGGCCACACGACTTTGGGCGGCTCTGTCAGACCAACGGGGTAGCTGCTAGCGGCGCCACATGCCACGCAAGTCCCGAGCGAAGCCGCCCAGCCCATTTCTGAGGTTTAACTCGTCTCCAGAGGTGATCCGCCTCGTTGTGATGATGTACGTCAAATATCCTCTCAGCTTGCGGAACGTCGAGGACCTGCTCTTCGAGCGCGGCATCGACATTTGCCACGAGACGGTACGGATGTGGTGGAACCGGTTCGGCCCGCTGTTCGCAGGCGATATCCGCAGGCAGCGGGTAAGCCGGCTGCGCGGCTTCCGTCAGTGGCGCTGGCATCTCGATGAAATGTACGTGAAGCTCAACGGCGAGATGGTCTACCTGTGGCGCGCGGTCGACCAGGAGGGCGAGATCCTCGAGAGCTTCGTGACCAGGAAGCGGGACAAAGCCGCGGCGCTCAGCTTCATGAAACGCGCGCTAAAGCGCTACGGATCACCCGAAGCGATCACCACCGATGGCCTGCGCTCCTACGGCGCAGCGATGACCGAGTTGGGCAACAGCGAGAAGCGCGAAGTTGCGCGCTGGGCCAACAACCGGGTGGAGAATAGTCACCTGCCGTTCCGACGACGGGAGCGCGCTATGCTGAGGTTCCGACAAATGAAGTCGCTTCAGAAGTTCGCCAGCGTCCACGCCAACGTCCACAACCACTTCAACCAGGAACGCCACCTCGTCGACCGAGAGACTTACAAAGCCCGCCGCTCAGCCGCCCTGGCTGAGTGGCAATCGCTTATGGCCTGACGTCACACTGCCCTAGCGATAGCTCCGCCAATCGGAGACCAGTTCGCATTAGACTGACAGCACCCACAAATGTTCTTATCAACATCTTGGATAAACCCGGGACGCCAGCAGCAGCAAACGCGACTGAGGCACTAGGAGGTCGGGTAGCCGCTGTCTCGCCAGTTGCTGCAATGGAGTATACGCAGGGCAACGCCGCAGCTGGGATCAGCCCCGAAGCGGCCCAAGCTCGCCTTGATGGAATGGTCGCTAGCGGTGCGGCCAAACTAATCCTTCCCGGAAGTTTGATTGAAGTCGGTAAACTTATGGCGGTAGACGGTCTCAAATTTAACGATGCCCAAATTGTTGCAGCGGGAGTCGAAGCGGGATTAACCACCTTGACATCAGATCTTAAAACGTTGGCAAATAAAGTTCCCGAACTTACAGAAACCTATAGACCGCGTTAAGGAAAGGTGACCGGGAGTGAAAATCGCTGATCTTGAGGCTCTGGCTAGATTAGAGGAGAGCGCGACACCAGGCCCTTGGTTTGTTCAGCATTTGGACGATGATATGCGCATGGGAGCCATAGCCGTCTCGCGATCACAAGAGCATGGACCTGACGAAAATATGCGCTCGGGGACTTGGCCGACCGAAGATATCGTTGCAGCCTGCCTTATCCAATCGCCCCCATACGCGGCTATTGCGGATGATAGACATGCCGAGAATGCCGAATTGATTGCTGAAATGAGGAACGCTCTTCCGGCTTTACTTGATCTTGCTAGATCGGCATTGTTGGGTGACACCTGCAAGCGCAAGTGATATACTTTTCATTTAAACGCCCTATTCGTGCGTTATTCCGACCTCCCGCCGCACTTCGTCGATCGCGCCCATCTGCGCGCCATCGCGTAGGCCGAGCGCTTCGGTGAGGCTGGCGCGGTTATCGGTGTAGAGCGCGACCGCGTCCTTCGCCCTGCTGATTGCGACATAGACCGCTGGCGCATCAACGGCATTGGCGCGGAAGCTCTCCAGATGGGCCATGACCCGATCGGCGGTCGCGCCCTGGGCGGAGTGGATGGTGCGGACCCACCCTGGCCGGATATGCCGATCGGCGAGCCGCGAGAGGTCGAGCGCTTCGTGCTTGCCGTCCTCGCGCTCTACCGCGATGCCGCGTCCGTGCGGATCGATCCCGACGACGCTGGCGGTGTGGCCGTTCAACCGTCCCGCGCGGCGATTGTTGCGGGTGAACTGTATCCTGTCCCCGGTGCGCAACTCCTGCTCGATCTCGACGAACGCCTCGGCCTGATCTCCGCCCCATCGCGCGGGCGACCAAGTGATGGCCTTGCCCTGCGGCGTGGCGAGCGAGACCGTGCCCGCCTCGGCGTCCACAGCATCGACCCGATAGGCCCGCCCCCGGCTCAGCCGCTGTTCGCGACTGCCGCGCCGGAACGTGACGATCTGGCCGGGGGCGTAGCTGGCGGCGTCGGACGCCTCGGCGCGGGTCAGGCCCAGCGGTTCGAGCGTGGTCGCAGTGATGGCCTCGGCCCCCAGCGTGCCGTCGCGGACCAGCTCGGCGCGGATGGCGTCGGTGAGCCGCTGGCGTCCCTCGCGGGTCGGATCGAGCACGAGGGTCCGGGCGCGGTCTGCGGGCGATAGCTGCGCGTAGTCCCGCGCCATTGCCGCATTGCGCTGCGTATCGTCCGCCTGCTCGACGATCCGCCCGCCGCCCTTGTCGAGGGCCTCGAACGCGCGCGCTGCCTCGCCTGCCAGGATGGCTTCGACCGCTTCCTTGGTATGCACGTTGGTCTGGCGCACGATCTGGTCGAGGATGTGGGTGGCCATGCCGTGCTCCTGGAGCTGCCCGAACGCGCGGCCCGCCTCGACGCTGCCGAGTTGGCGCACATCGCCTACGAGGATCAGGCGGGCATCGGCTTCGCGGGCCTGGGAGAGCAGCGCTTCGCTGTCGCGGGCGGAGAGCATGGAAGCCTCGTCCACGATCCAGGCCTCGCGCCCGCGTTCGATATCGTCGGCTTGCCCGAGCAGCATGCGGGCAACGGTGAGCGGTTCGGCGTCGATCGCCTGGCCGAGCAGCTCGGCGGCGGTGGCGGTGGGTGCGAGCGCGCGGACGGTGAGGCCCTGCTCGCGTGCGGCCCTGGCATAGGTGGCGATGACGGTGGTGGTCTTGGCGGTCCCGGCATGGCCCTGGATGGCGGTAACCGATGCGGGGGAGAGAAGCAGGCCCCTTGTCGCCTCGCGCTGGCTGTGGGTCCAGGCGTGGCCGTGCTCGGTGGCGGCAAGCTCGGCTGCGGCGATGGTGCGGGCGGCGTGGATGCGATCGTGCAAGGGTGCGAACCGCTCGCGTCCGGCGGCCTCGATCGCGAGCATGCGGGTCTCGGTGGCGACGGCCTGGCGGGTGGCGAACCCTGCGGCTCCGCTGGCGAGCCGGGGTGCGGCCCGGGATACGAGGTCGCCGGTCGCTTCGGCCTGGGCGATGGCGGCGAGGATATCGGCATGGGTGGCACTGCCGCGTGCCCGGATGCTGGCCTCGCGTTCGAGCTGGGCGGCGGCAAATGTGGCATCGCGTTCGGAGAGCATGGCGGCGGCGAACCGGAGCGCGTTCTCGGCGGCGGCGGTGCGATCGGATGGGGACGGTTCGGGGTTGGCGATGCTGCGCGCCTCAGCCTGTGCGATCATGGCGCGGCGGGTATCCTCATCGAATCCCAACCCATCGGCCTCGGTTCGCCAGGTGCCGGTGAGCGTGGTCTGGTCGATGGGGCGCTTGGGGGCGCGGGTATCGAGGGCGATGACGTTCTTCTCGGCGGCCGAGGCGGTGGCGCGGTTCTTGCCGCGCTCGTCCAGCACTGCCTCGATCTGGGCGGCACGCGGGGAGAAGGCGCGCAATACGTCCTGCGGCACGCCGTCGATCTCGAAGGTGGTGTCGGGGTTGGTGGTGACCGCGTAGCCGAGGCGCTGGACCTCGGTCGCCAGCTCGCGGTGGTAGATCGCGCCGATATCCTTCTGCAGGCGATAGAGGTCGCGGCTCTCGACGGAGCGCCATGCGCCGTCTGCACGCTGGGTGGCGTTGGCGATGACCGAATGGGTATGGAGCTGGGGCGCGGGCGTGCCGCTCTCGGTGGCGCGGGCGGTGACGTGAGTGAACCGGGCGATGGCGAGCTTGCCGGTGTTGACCCGCTCGACCGCTTCGCCGTCGCGGATACGGGTGGCGGCGGCATGGCGCTCGGCATAGTCGAGCGCGGTGGTGACCGCGCGGGCATGGGCATCGATCAGGCGGCGGTCGCCTGCGACCAGCGCCATGGTCGATACCGACTTGGGCGCGGACATGGTGAGGTCCCATCCCGCCTTGTGCTCGCGGGTGCCGTGGCGGGTGGTGCCGAGCAGCGTGCCATCGGGCAGGCGTCCTGCGAGCAGTTGGGCGAACTGGCTCTGTCAGATCAACGGGGTAGCTGCTAGCGGCGCCACATGCCACGCAAGTCCCGAGCGAAGCCGCCCAGCCCATTTCTGAGGTTTAACTCGTCTCCAGAGGTGATCCGCCTCGTTGTGATGATGTACGTCAAATATCCTCTCAGCTTGCGGAACGTCGAGGACCTGCTCTTCGAGCGCGGCATCGACATTTGCCACGAGACGGTACGGATGTGGTGGAACCGGTTCGGCCCGCTGTTCGCAGGCGATATCCGCAGGCAGCGGGTAAGCCGGCTGCGCGGCTTCCGTCAGTGGCGCTGGCATCTCGATGAAATGTACGTGAAGCTCAACGGCGAGATGGTCTACCTGTGGCGCGCGGTCGACCAGGAGGGCGAGATCCTCGAGAGCTTCGTGACCAGGAAGCGGGACAAAGCCGCGGCGCTCAGCTTCATGAAACGCGCGCTAAAGCGCTACGGATCACCCGAAGCGATCACCACCGATGGCCTGCGCTCCTACGGCGCAGCGATGACCGAGTTGGGCAACAGCGAGAAGCGCGAAGTTGCGCGCTGGGCCAACAACCGGGTGGAGAATAGTCACCTGCCGTTCCGACGACGGGAGCGGGCTATGCTGAGGTTCCGACAAATGAAATCGCTTCAGAAGTTCGCCAGCGTCCACGCCAACGTCCACAATCACTTCAACCAGGAACGCCACCTCGTCGACCGAGAGACCTACAAGGCCCGCCGCTCAGCCGCCCTGGCTGAGTGGCAATCGATTATGGCCTGACGTCACGCTGCCCAGCGATAGCTCCGCCAATCGGAGACAAGTTCGCATTAGACTGACAGCACCTTTGCTTTCACTAAACGATGGAGCATTGGCGTCAATCGCGCGATCGGCCTGGTCAAGGCTGCCTTGGCGCTCGGTGTCCGCAATCGGTCATCAGCTATCCGGCCGCCCAGCGCCGGATTCTCCATGCTTTCGATTACTGTCTGCTTCAGGCGAGTCGGCCGCGCTTACAAGGGCCCAAAGCTCATCCCGCGCAAGGTCGTCCAATCGATCTTGCCGTTGCTCACGCCGAACGCGGCGACGGGCCATTAAACGCCGGGCTTTCGAAATTATGGATGTTGGCGTCATTGCGGGATCAATAACGCGAAGATGAATGTCCGCAATGGGGTCGAAAGCCGAATGTCCGCTTTCCCGGTTCGGATACCCAGAAGCAGACTACTGTTTACGGCCCAGATTTGACCGGTCCAAGCAAATCCCGGCTAACCCGTGGCGTTGAGAATAACGCGGACTGTCTCGGCCGGCTGATCCCACATTGGAAAATGGCCACTCTCTTCGAACCAGTGCATAGTTGCATCTGGAAAAGCAGCAATCGCTCGGCCCGCTTGCGCGGGAAGGCACAGTCGATCCTTGCAGCCCCAGCCAATTACGACGGGCGCAGCGGTAGCCGCCGGACCTTCCTGCATTGGACCGGTAGCGAGGTCCTTTACCAGGGAGTCGAAGGTAGACGTACCAGCAAACGATCGCAGTTCGTTCAAAACCAACGACGGATCCAGCGCCCATGGTTTCGCAGAAAGCTGAAGCATGAGGGCAGTCCGACCGGCGACGTTCTTGGTAATCGAGGGTAGGATTGGTTGCATCGCCCGCACCAGAGCGATCGACGCTGAAATGGTGGTTCTGAAGAACGTGCGTTCCCAACCATGCCAGAACCCGCCCGGATCGAGAGCGACAACCGCACCGGCGCGACCGCGCCGTGCCATCTCTAGCACGAGGCGCGCGCCCATGGAGCTGCCAACCATATCGATATCTTCGAGATTCTCGTTGATCAGCCAGTCCTCCACGCCGCGCGCCAAGCTGGCAAAAGTGCCGCTGTCGGCCTCCGCAGCGGTTTGACCGTGGCCGGGCAGGTCGAGGGCAATTACCTCACGTTCGTTCGAGAGTGCGGCAGAGACTGTGTCCCAAGACCGGTGACTTCCCCCCAAACCGTGAATGAGCAGGAGGGGCTTGCCGCGGCCTGAGCGCGAGTGGTGCATGGTCATGGCGATACAACGCCTCGCAGCGACTTATGGCTTCCGGGCTTGCAAATGCCCGCTTCCTCGGTTTGATCCCCAAAACCGGACAGTCTGCAAACGGCCCATAATCAGTCATTTTGTTTCGAAAGCCGCCCGCACATTTGAATGACTTCCATTAGGTCACGATCGTGCCGCTTACCCGTGTGTGGATTTAGTATGCTTTAATGGTCCTTTGGTGGCCAATTGATGCCAAGAGGCAATAGAGACTCCTTTATAATGGCCTCTTGGAGCTCCTCCTCCGTCTGGACATTCTGATACTTCTTAACAAACGCAGCCACTTGATCGCTCGTACGCCCCATCTGTATCGCGGTCATAAGGACTGCGCGGCGAGTTGGACTGATGCCGGATAGTATCTTGAGGGTTGCTAAAATTGGAGCGTAAATAATCCGGACACCCTCAAGCGCTGCCCGATTTGCCTCGGCCTTTTGCAGCGCAACAAGGCTCGCCAGTGCGACCTGGCCTTGCTTCAAACGCTGAAAAGTTGCTGCGCTTGCCGTTGCTTCGTTGACGAGTTCCATCGCGGTTTGGATGCGCTCCATACGGCCGACAGATGCGGTAAAATCCTTGAAAGCGACCGCGCCCACACCGCCTGCGATCGCTAAGACCAGCCCTCGCGACATCAAACTCGCCGTTTCTCGGTTCACACGGGAAATGATGCGCAGATTATCATCGGTAAGTGGCTGCGGCGCGACTGCTTCAAGTTCTGACAACAGACTTGCACTGTAAGTCCGCTGACTCTGCTCGGCGCAAAGCGAAGAGCAGATTGCATTCAAGCTGGCAGTCAGGGCCGCCGCTTCTCCCACTGCGCCGCGATCTGCCATCGCGTCAGTGAGCGCATTGGCTCTTTTTGTGGCGACTACGTAGGCTTGGCGAGTTGCAGCTTCGTCCGGAGATAAATTCGGAGCCGGTCCGTCGCCGACCGGCCAACTTGCTCCGATTTGTATACCGATATTGCAGTTAATGCCTTCTTGAGTGCCCGTCGCGCGGCACATCGCCCGCTCTAGGCTTGCACCGGCTTTATCGATATTGCCGACGATATCCCGGTTTAGTACGCGCTGAAACTCGCGGAAGACGTTTGTGAAGACATCGAATTTGCGTCTTTCTTTCTCCTCACATCTTGAGCCGCCGTTGCGCAGCCTGCCTGGCTTCCCGTTGGGCAGGCGGCATTCGATATAAGTAAGGGCTGGCGGGGTGGTGGTGTTGTCGACCTTGAAACGCCAGGTCCAACCTTCAGAGTTCGTGCTAAGGCACTCAGCGCGAGCCACAGACAAGTGCGGGTCCAGCGCCGCCTTCCGCTGGTCGACTGGGAAGGATTGTCCCATCAAGTCCCTAACGAGGGCGGGGCTTTCCATCGCCGCTTCCCCAGTGCATCGCTGACTTCCGCCGTGTGGGAAAAATGCTTCGATGGTGGACCCGAAGCCTGCCAACACCACGCCGTCAGGCAGTTGTCTGTACCAGGGCAAGTCAACCCAGCTTCCGCTGACGCCCTTCATGTCGGCCCGCCCATAATAAACGCGCGACGGAGACGATGCATCGAAGCTCGGATATTGCATTAGCAGAACGAGAGCGGCAGGCTCGTTTTCAAGTTTTGTGAAAACGGCGACACGTTGTGAGTCTGTAGACATCGTCACCTGTTTGCCAGTGTACGCGCCGTCGATAGTTTGCGTGTGAGCCTGGACGGGAGCCATATAGTCGGGTGGCATTGTGGAAACGAGCTGCCCTTCACCGCGGGGAACACCGTCTTTGAATTCGCCGATGTAGTAATTACGCCCGCCCGGCGAATTGGTCTTGCCGATCTGAGCTCCTGGGGTGTCGGCGAACTTTACCAAACCTTCGCCTTGGGCAAGCCCGTTGATCCAGGTGCCTTCAAATGAAAGAATCGGTGCCGGACCGAAGTCCTCCATCGTTGTATCGGGCGGGAAATCCACCTTCGCGGGTCCGTTTACATCCGATCCATCAGCTTTGATCTGCTGTATCGGCTCCGCGTTTAAGGTCCCAGAACCCGTCGAGGCCGCGCACATTAAAGCAAGAGCAAGTTTCCGCATTATACCCCCGTTTTCCGCGATAATAACGCTTTTTAGATACCGCTCAACGTGTTCCGGGCAGATTACTATTGAGACTCGTGTCTAAATTTTTATGAAATTAGCGAAGCGGTCAGCGCTCACGTTAGTTGTTGCGGTGGTCAGCGCATCGTGTGGGGGTGGTACATTGCCTGCGCCTCTTTCGAGCCACGGGCGCAGGCTTGCCGATGGCTCAGACCAGCCCCAGCGCCTTAGGCAGGCTCGCCTTCACCGCGGCCCGGTGGCAGGCTTCGTAGCGGCTGATGATCGCCAGCATGTCGGAAGCCCCCGCCGTTCGCCTTGTCGGGTTGCGCGGTCTGCTCGTCGAGCGCGACTAACCAGTCGCTGACCCAAAAGCGAGCGATGCGGGCCCTAGGTTACTGTCTTACGATGAAACGGTCGCGGCTACTGTAAAAAACTAATTCAAATCTGGAACGTGGCTTACATGGTAAACTAATGGAGGGAGAACGAAATAAGGCGACACAAGATCGCGCCACTTCTGGAACGCCGGCGACGAACGGAACGTGATCATGTGATCCTCGATACTGTTCCAGCCGACAACCAGCCGATACTCGGAGGGTCGCTCAATCACTCTTTCGAGGGAAAAGCTAAGACAGCCCTGAGCAACTAGGAAAAGGGGCTTTGCTGCTGCTGCGCCCCGCTCAAAGCGCTCCTCGCATCCGGGCTGGATTGAAATGTGAGCGATTTCAAATATCATGGCGCGCGCTTCAGCAACCGAATACGTTCGAACGTACTTGACCAGGTGAGTCCGCTCTTCGTTTCCGCAACGGGGTGATATTCAAGCCCGATCACGCCTTCGTAATCCGCCGTCGCAAGCGCCTCAAAAAACAGCCTGAAGTCGATCGCACCTGTACCGGGCTCATGCCGTCCCGGGGCATCGGCAATCTGCACATGGGCCAGAAGCGGACCGTGCTTGCTCACAAAGTCCGACGGATCGAGCTCAACACCGACCGCGTGATAAATATCGAAGGACAGGCGCAGGTTGGGCTGCGCGGCTTGTTCTATAATCCCGACCGCCATGGTGGGGTGATTGAGATAATATCCCGGCACGCCGCTCGCCCCGATCGGTTCGACGATCACATCGATGGCCTCGCTAGCCGCCATCCCGCACACCAGTTCAAGGTTTGCCAGGTAAGTGGCCGCAATCTTCTCTACGGGCAGATCGTTCGCGGGCACGCCGGACATTGGGTGGATCTGCCTGCATCCGATACGTCTCGCGTAAGCGATGGCTATTTCGGCGGACCGGGCGAAATCGTGCTCACGCCCTGGAATCGCCGCCAAACCCTTTTGCCCGGCGCCGCCCATAGGCAATGCGATTTGCGCCATCCGCAGATTGTGTCGCTCGCACAGGTCGGCGACCTCGGCTGCGGCGAGCTCGTAAGGCGAAGGATGTTCAACATGTCGGAAACCGCAACGCGCGGCCGCCCCGAAACGGTCTGTGAGCGCGACGTCGGTGAACAAGTAACCAAGATGTGCCGAGAGGTGAAAACGGCGCATCAGATCGGCAAGTCGCCAACGCAGTCCATTTCGACCGCCAGCTTGTGCAGATCGCCGATCGTGTCGTCAGGCAAGGTCAGGCCTTCTCCGCGCAAGCGGCGATCACAGCGCGCCTCGATCTCGCCGGGATAAAGGATCTCTTCAAAACCTTCCGCAAGCGGGGCCGCCTTCAACTCCGCAATCAGGGCGCCCATGCGCTCTGCAAAGGCGTTTTCCGGCTGGAATGCAGCGATGTTCAGCGCCAGCATCAGATGCCCGGCGCCGCCTGGCTTGTCCGCTTGATAGGGCCCGTTGACCGCCGAGCCGAAATTGCTGCCGGTCAGAACGCCTGACAGCATGTCCATCATGACCGCTATGCCGTAGCCTTTGTGGCCCGCCATCGGCAGCGTCACGCCGCCCAGCGCGGCGACCGGATCGGTCGTCGGCGCGCCGTTGCTGTCGAGCGCCCAGCCGAGCGGGATCGGCTGGCCCTTTTGCCGCGCGAGATAAATTTTGCCCCGAGCAACGCTGGTGTTGGCGATGTCGAGCACCATGGGATCGGCCGCACCGGCTGGCGCAGCCCATGACCAGGGATTGGTGCCGACCGCCTTGGCGCGTCCGCCCCACGGCGGCATCGCCGGACTGGCGTTCGTCGAAAGGAATCCGATGCACCCTTCGCGGGCTGCCATCAGTGTGAAGTACATAGCGGTGCCGAAGTGATTGGAATTGCGCACCGCGACCGCGCCCAAGCCGTGCGTTTTTGCCCGCTTGATGGCAGCGCTGGCGGCCGCGGCGGCCGACACCTGGCCCATCGCATGGTGGCCATCGATAACCGCCACCGCGCCGATGTCCGAGATGATCTGTGGGCTCGCCGCCGCCGCTACTGCCCCCGACCGAAGCCTGGCCACATACCACGGCAGGCGCATAACGCCGTGCGTCTGATGGCCCCACAGATCGGCTTGAACAAGCGAATCCGCTGCGATCGCAGCGTCCTCGTGACGCAGGCCTGCGCGCTCGTAGACAAGGGCGGCAAACCGCGACAAGGCCGCCGCGTCGATCGTATGCAAGGTGGCGGTTTCCGTCGTAGTCATCGTTCGCCGTGTTCTTCATCGATGCGGCGCGTCTCGCCCGTCGCCACGATCGTGCGATCGGCATCGATCGAGCCATAGACCCAGAAAATCCGCATCTTCCTGGTCGTGGATACGTTGCGGAAGAAATGCGGTACGCCAGCGGGAATGAACGTCGTGTCGCTGGGCAGGACCACACGTTCGACACCGTCGATGGTCGCCACGGCGTCACCCTCGAGCAGCATCACGCTCTCCTCGCAGTTGTGGTAATGCAACGGGACGGCGCAACCGGGATCGAATTCGGTAATCCCGTTAATGAAGCTTGTCGCGCCGATCGCTCGCCGCACTAGCGGGAAGGTGCGAACGCCGCCGCCGCGATCCTTGGGCGGGATGTCCGACGGTCGCAGCAACGCGGCACCGGTCTTTGATAATACGGTCATCATTTTTGCTCCTGGTTCCGGTCAGATTACCGCCGGGCCAACCCAGACGGTTTTGATGTTGGTGAATTCGCGCAGGCCCACAACACCCAACTCGCGCCCGTAGCCGGACTTCTTGATGCCCCCGAACGGCAGCCGCGAATCCGAGGCGACCATTCCGTTGATGAACACGGCCCCGGCATCGAGCTGGCGGGCGATATCCCGTGCGCGGGCTACATCGCGCGTCCAGATGGTCGCGCCGAGACCGAATTCGGTGTCGTTGGCAACGCGCACCGCCTCTGCGGCATCGGCGACACGGATCACGGCCGCGACAGGCCCGAACGTTTCCTCGCGCGCGGCGACCATGTCGGGAGTGACGCGATCGAGGATCGTTGGTGCGTAATAGAAGCCCGGCCCGTCGATGGGGTGGCCGCCGGCGACGAGGACGGCGCCTTGGGCAAGCGTCATTTCAACCTGGCGATGAAGCCCTTCGCGCAGATTGCCGCGTGCCATCGGGCCGATTTGGGTTGTGCGATCAACCGGATTGCCAACAGACAGCGCGGCCACGCCATCGCGGAACGCGTTTACGAAGCGGTCCGCAACGGTATCGACCACGATGAACCGTTTTGCGTTCACGCAGCTTTGGCCAACGTTGATGAACCGCGATCTGACCGCCATCGCGGCAGCTTGTTCGACATCGGCATCATCCAGCACGATGAACGGATCGGATCCGCCCAGCTCGAGCACCTGCTTCTTGAGCGCGGCACCGGCCTGCGAGGCCACGATGGCGCCGACCTGGGTCGAGCCGGTCAGCGTCACTGCCGCTATCCGATCGTCTGCGATCATCGCTGCTACTGCTTCGGGCTGAATCAGGAGGGTGCTGACCAGGCCGTCCGGGCAACCCGCGGCCGTCATGATCTCTTGGATCAGTAATGCGCATTGCGGCACGTTGTTGGCGTGCTTCAGGATCGCACCGTTGCCGGCCGTCAGCGCGGGCGCGGCAAACCGAAAGAACTGCCACAGCGGATAATTCCACGGCATGATCGCCAGCACGACGCCAAGCGGCTCGTAACAGATCGAACTGTCACTGGCGTTCGAGGCGACTTGCTCGTCGGCGAGGAATTTTGGCCCGTTTTCAGCGTAAAAATCGCAGTTGGAGGCGCACTTCAGTACTTCCGCCTCCGCTTCCACGATTGGCTTGCCGACTTCGGCGGTGATCAGCGCCGCGTAACGTGGCACATTTTCGCGCAGGACTTTTGCAATCGAGCGGAGCAGATCGACCCGGCGCTCGATCGGGGTGGCTCGCCATTGCGCCTGCGCCCCGACGGCCGCGGTCAACGTGGTGTCGACATGTGCTTGGTCGTGGTCTTCCCAGCGCCCGAGTTCCGAACCTGTCGCTGGATTAACTGAGATTTGCATTGCGCTTCCTAGTTGGGGCCAAGAGAGGGGCCGCCACCGCTGCGGCCGGGGTGTGCGTCGGGTCGCCGCCGCCCATCAGATTGCGCCCGTTGCCCAGGCGGCGATAAGAAACACCGTCGCACTGCCCAACGCCCACCTAAGCGTGAAGCGCTGGAATGCGGCGAAATCGACTTCTGCCAGGCCCACCAGGAGATAGGTCGATGCCACCAGCGGGCTCAGCAGGTGAACCGACTGCCCGATCAGCGAAGCGCGACCCACCGCCATCGGATCGATGCCGTAAAGTGCCGCGCTCTTGGCGAGGACCGGCAGGATGCCAAAATAAAACGCATCGTTGGAAATGAAGAAGGTGAAGGGAACGCTGAGCACCGCCGTGACCAGCGTGAGGCTGGACCCTAGCCCCTCGGGAATCGACCGGGTGACCGATGCCGCCATGGCGTCGATCATGTGCGTGCCGGACATAATGCCGGTGAAGACGCCGGCGGCAAAGATCAGTCCCCCGACCGACAGCGCGTTGTTACCGTGCGAAGCAAGCGCCGTGCGCTGCGTCTCGACATTCGGAAAGTTGAGTAGCAGCGCCAGCGCAGTCCCCAGAATGAAGATGGCCAGTGTCGGCAGCAAGGCAGTGACCAGCGCGATGATGACCGCGATCATCAGCGCCAAGTTGGCAAAAAGCCGGATGGGCGCGATGGGCGTCCTGGGCGCAAGCTCGATCGCCTGCGTGTCGCTGCTGGTGTCGTCGATCAGCCGCACATCGCTGGCCGATAGCGGCCGCACGCGGTCGGCACGGCCCAAATACCAAGCAACGAATATCACCCACAGCGCCACCGCCGCGGTCGGGATGAGCAAGGGTAGAAACACGTCGCGCGGATCGGCGTTGAGCACCGAGGCGACCCGCACCGTCGGCCCGGCCCAGGGCACCACGTTCATGGCGCCGTTGGCCAGGACCACGATGCACGCCAGCTTACGTTTGTCCAGGTTCAGAGCCCGGTACAGCGGCAGCATCGCCGACAGGGTGATCATGTAAGTGGTGGCTCCATCTCCGTCGAGTGAGACGAGCAAGGCCAGCACCGCCGTTCCCACCATGACCCGAACCGGATCGCCGCGGGCAGCAGCCAGAACCCACCGGACGAGCGGAACGAACAGCCCGATGTCGATCATGATCCCGAAGAACAGGATGGCGAATATCAGCGTTACGCCGGTCGGCGCCAAATTAGTTACCCCGTCGACGACCATCTCGCCCAGCCCGCCAGCGAAGCCGAGCAGGAGGGCGAAGACGGTCGGCACCAGGATCAGTGCCGTCATCGCGGTAAGCCGCCGTGTCATGATCAGGGTCATGAACACGGCGACCATTGCAAAGGCGTAAACCGCTAGCATGGTGCGGCAGAGCCTAGAACTTGACCCGTGCGCCGATGGTGAACCGGCGGCCGATCACATCGTAGGTAGCCAAATCGGTCGACCCGGCGCTGGGATAGACCGGCGGGTGCTTGTCGCCCGCGTTGACGATGGTTCCAAACATCTCGAAGCCGTCGCCGACGCGGACCCGGCCGTTGAGATCCAGATAAGTCACCGCCGGGACGCCCGGCGCGGTTCCCCCGGTGCCGACGTTCGCGGCTGCGGACATCTTGTCGATATAGCGCACCACTGCGCCCACGGTGACGGGACCATTCACGTACGAGACGCTGGCGTTGGCTTTCCAGCGCGGCCGCGAAATGGCCACCGGATCGACCTGCCCGTTGCCGATCGTGCCGGCATATTGGCGGAAGGCGTCATTCAGCTGGGTCTGGATCTTAAAGTCGGCCAAGTAGGTCGCCAGCATGTTGAACCGCAGTTCGCCCGCCCGTTCACCCAGCCCGAGCGCATCTAGGTGAGTGCGCCAGTCGAGCGACACGTCCACGCCGGCGGTGCGGTAGCCGCCCAGGTTCAACAGCTGCGCCCGCACGTTGTTCAACACGCCGGTTGTCGGGTCACGCGTTACCAGCGCGCAATACTGGTTAGAGTTGCTGTAAGTGGGGTTGCTGACGCCATCGACGTTGAAGCAATTCGCCAGCACCAGGTTCGCCGGGATAGACCCGATCGCGTCTTTGACCGAGATGCGGTAATAATCGACCGAGAGCGAAAGATTGTCGAACAGCGGCGTGCCCAACTTGGGCCGCAGCACCGCGCCCACGGAAATGGTGTCGGCCGTTTCCTGGCGCAGGTTCAAGTTGCCGCCGCTGGTCGTGGTCGCCGATTGCTGGCTGTAGGTGAAATTGTCGATCAGCAGGTTGGGAACGCCTTGAGTCAGGCACAGGCCCCGCACGCTGGATGCGCCCGCACCGACCCGGTAAGCGCCGCGGATGTCGCACGGATCGCCGTTGCCCAGCGTACCGGCATTGCCGATGATGCTGGTACCCGTCGTCACCGGAGTGAACAGTTCGCCGATGTTCGGCGCGCGAATGGCGCGGTTGTACCCGCCGCGCAGACGGAGCGCGTCGATAACCTCCCAGTTGGCTTCGGCCTTGTAGGTGCTGATCGCCCCGATCGTGTTGTAATCCGAATAGCGGTAGCCAAGGTCCAGCTCGAATAGCTTGATCAACGGCACGTCGTGGATCAGCGGCAGCAGCGCCTCGGCATATCCTTCGGTCACTTTAGTCGAGCCGGCAAAGGGAAGCCCCGATTGAAGCGTGATGTCGCCTGCCGTTATGCGAGCATCGGGGGTGGTCCGGAAGCCGTCTTCGCGATGCTCGACGCCAAGTGCCAGCTTGGCATCGCCGGCCGGCAGGCTGAACAGCGTGCCCTGCACGTTGGCGGTGCCGATCTTCTGCGTGATCGAGACCGCGTTGTGCAGATCGGCAATCAGATACTGGCGGCAAGAATCCGACAGCGGCTGCGCGCCGAACGGATTATATCCTCCAGAGCACAGCGAGGCGCCGCCATCGCTGGCATTCAGCAACCGCTGGAGCGCGGCGCGGCTGAACTGATTGAACAGCTGCGACTTGATATCGTTCTTGCCGTAAGATCCGGTGACATCCCAGCGCCAGTCACCGAACGGCAACTTGCCAGCCAGGCCCGACGTGACCTGATAAGTGTCGTATTTGGTCTCGGTACGGCGCGGCCCGATATCGTCGAAGCGCTTAAAGAACGTGAACGTCGCGTTAGGCGAAGGGCGCGCGGCGAGCAGCGTCTTGAGATCGCCCGGAATGAACGGGTTGGTGACCGGGATCGCAAAACCGTTAGCAGCGCTGGGATTGGTTGGGTTGAGCTGCACCGACGCCGTGCTGTGCGTGTAGAGACCCTGTACGAAGAAATCGAGATTGTCGGTCAGCTTGTAGCTGACGCGGCCGAACGTCGAATACCGCTCAAGCGGTAGCTGGAGAAAGCGATAGCGGCGGCTGTCGGCAAGAATTTGCGTGCCGTTGCTGACGTAGAAAGCGGGGTCGAGGCTCCCGCGGTAGTTCGATACGACCCGACCGGTGCTGAACAGCGTATTGTCGGAGTTGAAACCGTAGCTATTGCCAACCACAACCGTTCCGGGGGCCACGCCATACTTGCTGAAGACCGAGTTGATGGCAGCCTGCGACGGCTGGTTGGTCGCCGCGAACGTCGCCGTTCCCTGCGGCAGGCTGGCTTCCTGGTTGGCACCGAACGAAAAGCTGCGGTCGGCGATGAACACGGGGTTTCGCTTGGCCATTTCGCCCGCGATCATGACTTCGCCGCGGCCATCGGCGAATGACGTGCCGGCAATCGCGCCCAACCTGTAATCAGCCGCATCGCCCCGAGAGGATATGCCGTATTGGCCTGTCAGGCCGATGCCGCGGTATTTGGTCTTGAGCTTGATGTTGACCACACCGGCGACCGCATCGGAACCATAGACCGCGGAAGCGCCGCCGGTGATGACCTCGACGTCAGAAATGAGCGATGTAGGGATCAGGTTGAGATCAGTGGATCCATCCGCATTGGCCGGAGGAAGCCGCCGACCATCAAGCAGTACGAGCGTACGCTGGCGGCCTAGCCCGCGTAGCTGGACATTCGCCTGGCCGGCATTGCCATTGCTGTTCGTCGTTGATCCGGTCGATGCCACAAATTGGGGCTGCTGGACTAGCGCGGTATCGAGCGTGGCCGATCCGGTGTTTTCCAGGCGTTCGGGCCCGAGCGTCGCGACAGGGCTCGTTGCCGTGTAGTCACGCCGCACTATGCGCGAACCGGTGACCACGATGTCGGACTGAGGCGCGACCTCCGGCTCAGCCGCGTTCTGCGCAGCCGGATCCGCCGAAGACGCGGTGCCTTGGTTCGCAGCCGGCTGGTCAACCGACTGAGCCAACGCCGGTTGCGAAACGCCGACCATCAGTGCCGCTGCCACGAGGGCGCGCACGTTGCGATGTTGATTCATAGGATCTCCCACCTAGACGGATCGACCCGAGGCCGTCCAACATTGATTCATTGACTCGGGTTTGCCTGAGCGTCTCGATTGTGCCCTTGACAAAAAGCTTCGGTCAATCTTGATTGAAAAAATCAATGATCGTGGAGTTTCGAATGAGCGATCGACTATATGTTTCCGCGGCGGAAGCCGCACAAATGCTTGGAATCAAACCGCAATCGCTTTACGCTTACGTGAGCCGTGGTAAGATCCGCTCGTTAAGCATACCTGGGCAGCGCAACCGAACCTATTGGCGGTCGGATATCGAGCATCTGGCGGCTGCACGCTCCCATTCGTCAACCTATGGAGATCATAGAATCTCAGCGGTTGGGCGCCGCGACGCGGATGGCGACCTCGGTCATCTTGTCGCCGACGGTACCGCTATAACCTTCATCGGAGCGGATGGTCCATATTATCGCGGCGTGAGCGCGATCGAACTTGCTGAAACTGCCACTCTCGAAGATGTCGCAGCCCAACTGTGGCAGGGCGATAAGGAAGAAATCTTCGGCAGATCCTCGCCCCGCCGTCCAGCAGAATATGAAACTGTGCGAAAGGCACTCGGCTCGCTTGGTGCACTCGACCAAGTACTTTGTCTGTTAACATTGATCGAGAGCGTCAATCCGAGGGCGCATGATTTTTCTCAGGATGGGTTCAGGCGGTCGGCAGGCGACGCCTTGAAGTGGCTTGCGGCGATCCTCGTGGGCGCGGATCGCCCGGCTGATTCGCCTTTTCACGAGTACGTCACGGCGCGGCTCGGACATCCGCAACTCGGCGACGTCGTCAGAAGGATTATGATCCTGAGTGCAGCCCACGAATTCGACCCTTCCAGCTACGCCGTAAGATCGGCTGCAAACGCAGGCGTCACCCCTTACGGCGCGTTGATTGCCGGGATGGTCGCTTTCCGCGGTCATCGTTTACCCATGTCACGGGCGGAACCGATGGCACTCCTGCTTGATGACCTCCTAACATCGGCCGACCCACACCTCGCAGTCGGTCGTAGGTTCAGAAATGGTGACACCTTCAGCGGCTTCGGGTCCCCCATGTATGGAGCAATCGATCCACGGGCGACGGCGCTGCTACCCGTCCTTGAACGACAGTTCGCAGGCGATGCCGAATTTCTCGCGTTCCAGGCAGCTGCATCTGAGATTGAAGATCTCACGGGACGTCGCCCTGGACTCAATATTTTAGCCGCACTTGTGGGTAGGAAGCTGGGCTTGCGTGGTGCCCAGCAAATCTCATTTTTCGTGTTGGGCAGGTCGGTTGGCTGGATTGCGAACGCAATGGAGCAATACTTCTCTGCAGGGTTAGTACGGCCACGCGCACGCTATCTTGGGCCGCTGCCCTCACCCGTAAGTGAAGTCTAACGGGGCTCTGCCAAACCACCGGGG
Source organism: Parablastomonas sp. CN1-191 (assembly GCF_049354825.1). Classification (GTDB taxonomy): domain Bacteria; phylum Pseudomonadota; class Alphaproteobacteria; order Sphingomonadales; family Sphingomonadaceae; genus Novosphingobium. The sequence continues at coordinate 2,568,145 of NZ_CP186480.1, forward strand.
CTGTCAGCCCAACGGGGCAGCTGCTAGCGGCGGCCGATGCCGCGCAAGTCCAGAGCCAAGCCGCCGAGCCCGTTTTTGCGGTTCAACTCCTCGCCTGAGGTCATCCGCCTCGTGGTGATGATGTACGTCCGCTTCCCGCTGTCGCTGCGCAACGTCGAGGATCTGCTCGTCGAGCGAGGGATCGACATCTGCCATGAGACGGTGCGGCACTGGTGGAACCGTTTCGGGCCGTTGTTCGCCGGCGATATTCGCCGGCAGCGTGTGAGCCGGATGCGCGGCTTCCGGCAGTGGCGCTGGCACCTCGACGAGATGTACGTGAAGCTCAACGGCGAGATGGTCTACCTGTGGCGAGCGGTCGACCAGGAAGGCGAGATTCTCGAGAGCTACATCACGAAGACCCGCGACAAGGAAGCGGCACTCCGCTTCATGAAGAAGGCGCTCAAGCGCCACGGATCGCCGGAAAAGATTACCACCGACGGTCTGCGTTCATACCGCGCAGCGATGAACGACCTCGGCAACGCCGATAAACAGGAGGTCGGACGCTGGGGCAACAACCGGGTCGAGAATAGCCACCTGTCGTTCCGACGACGAGAGCGCGCCATGCTTAGGTTCCGGCGGATGAAGACGCTGCAGAAGTTCGCTTCAGTCCATGCCAACGTCCACAACCACTTCAACCAGGAACGTCACCTCGTCGATAGACAGACTTACAAGCAACGCCGCTCAGCCGCACTGGCTGAGTGGCAAATGGTTATGGGCTAAGCTCACGCTGCCCTAGCGATAGCTCGGTCCATTGGAGACAAGTTCGCGTTAGACTGACAGCACCATCGCGCGCCATCGCGGGGAGAACTGATGCTCTTTGCGCTGCCCGACGCAGTGATCGTAATGACTGCGCGGGTCATCTCCTACCGCGTTGCCGATGGACATCAGCGTGCCAATCGCCAGATGATGATCTTTGGTCTCGTAGTCGCACTTGTCGGCTGCATTGGCGTCTTAGGTCTGACATGGGCACAAGTGCGCACCGCCCACGGAGGTAGCTTAACCGGTTAATGACCGGAATGGGGTCGTTTACAGCCGGTCCGCTCTCAGAGCCGCGAAGCGACGGTGCGAACGCCCGACAATGGGGTGGAGAGCGGACTCGCACGTTGGTCGCCGGTTCTGGGAAAATCGGTGGCTCAGTCGGGATGCGGAACGGAGGTCTTAGCCTCAAGTACACCACGGCAAAGCGAATAGATTAGGTAGGCAAATTCAACAGGAATGGGCAACCAGGTCCAGTTATCCGCAAGCCAGATTGGTACCGACCAGCTGGGCCAGAAAAGCTGGCCGATCCATGCTGCAAGACCGATGAGGACCCAATAGATTGTAAGGTGGAACCCTGCGACAACGTAACGTGTGGCGACTGAGGGCAACCACTCATCCAGGGCCGCATCTAGGCGATACAAAGCACCGAATGGCCCGGCCATATCCCTGCTCCTTCTCGACCTCTATAAGGTGCAACAGTGAGCGTCCGCAACGGGGTCGTTAGCGGCTGATCCGGTTTTGGTTGTGAGATAGGCGTAGCCGCCAGTCGGCATTCGGACGCGCCGTTTCCGCATCCAGCGTCAGCAATTAGGGTGGGAAGCGGACATCGCCACTCACCAGAAGCCAAGCTGAATCTTCTCTATCAGTTTCCAATCAGAACCCTGCCGCTGAAATGCAAAGGCCCCGATTACCCCTCCGGGGTCACTATAGGTCAGGAACGCAAAACCATCGGAGATGACGGGCGCGTTTACCGTCGTCGCGCAGTTGTCAGGTGAGCCTACGCCAAAGAATCGTGGGGCTTCGTGGCGAGCGGTCTGCCACGGCCCAGCGACTTTCTCGGCTGCCGACTGCGCCTTCGGGGTCATGAACAACTTTGGAGTTAGTAGGGCCGGTGGGCCCATTTCATTGACGGCGGTAAATATCTGCGTTTGGCCTACCCGCAGACAGTGGCGGAACGGCGCGACTTGGGCGGCGACTTCATCGACCAGCGTGTCGCCAGTGCGGGGGACGCATCCTCCCACTATGGAAGCTGAAAACAGGAGCAGGAGCGCCGGTCGCATGGGCGAACGATAGTCAAACACGGACTGTCCGCAATGGGATCGTTTGCGGCTGGTCCGGTTTTGGTTGTGAAATAGGCGTAGCTGCTAGTCGGCTTTGGGACAGGCCGTTTCCGCATCCAGCGTCAGCAATTGGGGTGGAAAGCAGACGTTAGTGGAACCCTTGATACGGGGAAGCAAACGCACCTAGGCAGTGCAAGGTCGCTCCTGATCTTTACGGGTTCCGTGACCGCTGGATCAACCTTCAGCACAACGATCTCTCGCAATGAGCTTGTGACAAACGCTTTCCTCGCAACCGCTGCGCTCAGCCTTTTGGGGTGCGCCTACTTCCTGCCCCGGACTGCTAGAGTGCTGTTTCTCCGCTGAGCGGCGTGAAAGCGAAAAGGACTGAGACAGAAATCATCCCGAAGACAAAGAGGGTCGTTATAACAAAAGTATTACTAATGTGCAGGAGCGAAAATTTCAGGAGAGTATGTGTGGGAAATAAAATAGAGGATGAGGAGGATCGATCATCGGATCTTCCCGGATATCAAATTTGGCGAAAAGGTAAAATAGCTTTAGTCTTAATATTTATTATAGCCTTGACTTTAGATTACTTTCTGAAATTAAGATAAGGGGTGCTGCCAATAAATCGGGGAAACGCGTGCATGTTGCCAAAACTACCGCGCGCCTAATGTCAGCAATGGGGTCGTGAGCGGCTCATCCGCTTTTGGTCGTGATAGGGCCCTAGCTGCCTGTCGGCTTGCGGACCGGCCAGCCCATGCGCCAGTGTCCGAGATTGGGGTGGAAAGCCGCCATCCCCATCCTTAAGAGTGGATCGATGACTGATCCGTCCGACATTCTTTTCGAACTCCTTGGCCGCTACGCCAAGAATGAGTGCAACATATCGGAAGCGGACATCTCCCGATGGACTGAAGGTTCAGTTGACGCAGAAGAAGGTGTCTTTGACGGCATCGCTGCTCTTCTGGCACGCGGCTACCATGAGCGGCGATACTCCTTCGAGTTCTGTGATGAGGTGGTCAACGAGCTTTACGAGCCGATGATAAGCAGGCAATTTCTGGCATCATCGCCCCCTTGGCCAGAACTTTATTGGAGCGTGTTCGAAGCTTTTGATGCGGGCGAGTTCCATCGCCAGCCAGACAAAAGTGATGATCCGATAGCCGAGTTCACTGTTCCAGCTATTGCCGACATTGTTCGCGGTCTTTGAATGACTGGAATGGGGTCGTTTACAGCCGGTCCGCTCTCAGAGCCGCGAAGCGACGGTGCGAACGCCCGACAATGGGGTGGAAAGCGGACAACTCTCGAGATAGCTTTAGGTCATGCAGAGTTTCATTTCACCTCCACGGTGGAGAGTCGTCGCAGCATTTTTTACGACACCGGCGATAGCAGCTTTGTTTCTTGCCGGGTTGGAACCTGCCTATGACGGGCTACCGATTCTTTGGGAGCGAATCTGGCGCACTGCAGTGTTGTTCGCTTTCTTTGGCGCTTATCCATCCGCGTTGTTTTTAGGCGTCCCAGCGTTCTTGATCTTACGCCACCGCGTGAGGCCAACCCCAATTAACTGCGGATTTACCGGGGCACTTGTGGCGTCTGTTCCTTGGCTACTGCTGGGGCTAATCTCTAACCCAGATGAAGCATCCGTCGGCGGTCATGTCACGGTCCATGACGGGTGGAAAACGTGGTGGGGCTGGGCCCAGCTTCTCGCCTGGGTGGGAGAGATCGCAATGATTGGCATTATTGCCGGGCTTTTTTTCTGGGCAATCGCTGCAGCCGGAACACGTGGTCCCAGGACCGAGGCCACCTAACAGTCGAATGTCCGCAATGGGGTCGTTAGCGGCTCGTCCGGTTCAAGCTTTGACAGGGGCGTAGCTGCCAGTCGGCTTTCAGCGCAGCCAGCACGATCCCGAGTGTCCTAGATTAGGGTGGTTAGCTGACATTCGCTTTGCTAATTTCACACCGGGAGTCTGGCTATGCGGAGCGGTTTAATTTACCTGAAGTCGCTCCCGTTTGGGCTCGGCGTAATGGCCTTGGCGTCGTGCGAGCCAGCGAGCCAGCCCGATCCAGACCGCGTCGGAGCGACTGGCGTTTGTTACAGCCATCTTTCAACAGCGATTCACGGGGAAATCGTCTCGGCTCATCAGATATTGTTGGCGCGCTCGTCTGGTGACTTGGTCAAAGATATTAGCCGGATAAATGCAGCGTCGGCAGATCGTTTTACGTTTGCGAACCCGCATACCATCCCAAATGTCTGGCTAGGAGCGTGGATAGATGACGAACGTTTGGACGCAACGACGGGGCCAGATTGTTCGTCGCTCCCGATGCCCAAAAACTGATTGAGGTGTCCGCTCTGGGGTCGTTAGCGGAGGGTCCGCTTTGACGCCTAAGCGGGCCAGAAGCCGCCAGTCCGCTTACGGACCAAATCAGTCATTTCGTTTCGAATGTCGCCCGCACCCTTGCGCGGCATCAAGCGCCGCTAGCAGCTGCCCCGTTGGTGTCTGACAGAGCCGTTATGGCAGCAGCGGTGCCATAGCTTCTATCTTGCCATATATCCTACACCTGTCGCTTGCTGGCAAAGTTAGGCATAATTCAAGGACCAATACTGGCTGTATGACAATTTCAAAATTGCGTGGATGCGGGCAACCCGCATAGCTTGGCAGCGGGGAGAAAGCGAAGAAGTCGGAGTTTGCTAGATCGCCAGATATAATAACTGATACCGGCTTGCCTCCTCTCTTCGTTAGGCGAGCCCACCACAATCAAAAGGCGGCTGTCCCTTCTATAATTTAGGGCATCAATATCCATCTTACCCGTATCGACCAGCAATGCCTCCACACTCGTAAGTTCGGGCGGAAAATAGACGTTGCCGTTTTCCGCGTCTGCGATCGCAAGACAGGTGGTAGCAGCGCCACATCCTATCCGAATGATCGTGTAATGGTCGGCAAAATCTGGACCCAACTTTGCACCTTCTCTAATCACGGTGCGGTACAGATGCGCCCTACCTTTCTTCACATTCGGTGGATGGGGTTTGCCCGTTTTCTGAGCGATATGCACAGCGTGAGCACGAAACACTTCGTCAGAAAATAGCTTGGCGAAGGTAGCTGGACAGGGCGGTATCGACGTCTGGCCCATAGTTTCGGCGCTTATCGCCAACATAGCAATGATCGCCAAGGCTAGCTTTGCAGATGAGCGCATCCAATCCGTTTTCAAGGCCATGGCACCGAACTCAGCTCTGAGAGTGAACCATAAGTTGCGCCCCAGTTCGCCATCGTGGCGGCGCTCCCATCACTATACCTTCCATAAGTGCTCGTCGGATCGTAGCCACTCGGCTTCCCAGCCCATTGAACCACGTCCATAGCACCTCGAACATTGTGATCCAAATTCATGTTGGCGCGTCCACCGCTCAACTGCATCGGATTGATTGCCCCAGCCTTAAAAGCAGGAGCTCCGGGAGCACTATAAGTTCCCAAATGTGTTTCTGCTACGCCTATAGCCGTTACCATTTGGGTCGTGGTTTCGCCAAACCCTCTCCCAATTGCCGCCTTTTGCATTGCATTAATAGAATTTTCCATAGTCGATAGCTGGGGTCTAGAAAATGCGGCGCCTGATACATTTGAAACCGACGAAGACACACCCCATGATGCGTTCCCCTTTGAATCAGTAGTTTTTGAGAAGTGCATCGTTACCGCTATCGTTGAATCGACCACGGTCTTGCCGTGATCTTGATGAACGATATTCACCCGCTGCTGCATATCCACGTTACACGTTGCCTTGCCTGCGCAATCAGCTGCCACATCGGCCATGCCGGTGGGGTCCACATTGTTCACCGGATCGTCGCCGACGTAAGCGTAGAGGTTGACCTGATCCTTGTATCCGGCTCTGTCAGACCAATGGGGCAGCTGCTAGCGGCGCCGGATGCCGCGCAAGTCGAGAGCCAAGCCACCAAGCCCGTTTCTGAGGTTCAACTCCTCGCCCGAGGTCATTCGCCTCGTGGTTATGATGTACGTCCGCTTCCCGCTGTCGCTGCGCAACGTCGAGGATCTGCTGTTCGAGCGCGGCATCGACATCTGCCACGAGACGGTCCGGCTCTGGTGGAACCGGTTCGGGCCGATGTTCGCAGGCGATATCCGCCGGCATCGCGTGAGCATGATGCGCGGCTTCAGACACTGGCGCTGGCACCTCGACGAGATGTACGTGAAGCTCAATGGCGAGATGGTTTACCTGTGGCGAGCGGTCGACCAGGAAGGCGAGATCCTCGAGAGCTACATCACCAAGACGCGCGACAAGGAAGCCGCACTCGCCTTCATGAAGAAGGCGCTGAAGCGCCACGGATCGCCAGAAAAGATCACGACCGACGGCTTGCGTTCCTACCGCGCTGCGATGAATGAGCTCGGCAACGCCGATAAGCAGGAGGTGGGGCGCTGGGCGAACAACCGGGTCGAGAACAGCCACCTGTCGTTCCGACGACGAGAGCGGGCAATGCTGCGCTTCAGACGAATGAAGACCTTGCAGAAGTTCGCTTCTGTTCACGCCAACGTCCACAACCACTTCAACCAGGAACGCCACCTCGTCGATCGCCAGACCTACAAAGCTCGCCGCTCAGCCGCACTGGCTGAGTGGCAACTGGTCATGGGCTGACGATTGCACGATCTAGCGATAGCTCCGCCAATCGGAGACAAGTTCGCGTTAGACTGACAGCACCAAGGCGGACATTGCGCCTTTGCGCATCGGGCGCACCAGTGGCGTATGCAGACCAGCTCCTTGCAGAAGCACCTGTTCTACGGGACCCTTCTCATTTTGCTTTTTCTAGGCACGCTCAGCGCCGTGTTCCGCACTGATCTTGCGGGGAAGGTCCTTACCGTGGTTTCCGCCACCATCCTCTTTGCGATTGCGGTCTTGCACTACGAATGGCGGCACAGATCACTGCCTTAGCGAGAATGTCCGCAATGGGGTCGTTTACAGCCGGTCCGCTCTCAGAGCCGCGAAGCGACGGTGCGAACGCCCGACAATGGGGTGGAAAGCTGACATTGCTTCCACGCAAAATCACGGCCATTCTTCACGAATGACGGATTACATTTGGAGCCACCCTGAGCGGCGTGACCTCTACCTTGCGGGTCGCATCCTCGCGGACAGCGGGCGCTATGACGGCGACTGGACCCAATGGGCGTCAGACACGCTCATCTATGATCTCGAAATCTACAATGACCCCCGCCAAGGCGTGGCCTTTTTTCTTCGTGAAGATGAGGTTCAGTTGGTGGATGAACTTGGAGAACGCCTGTGGAGGATCGTTCAGCCTGACCCATTCAGCGCCACCGCTCTCTTGGCGGAAGCAAACCCATCGTTGCAGCCGCTAGCGCGGAAGCTCGTCGAACGGATAGAGGCCAACGGTCGCCGGATAGCCTGAATGTCCGCAACGGGGTGGGAAGCCGACGTTGCGACTAATCGAGCAAGTTGAGCTCTGAGATAATATTCTGGATCGCCTTGGCCGTGGCTTCTGGGAATGTGACCGTGAAGGCTTGCATCGCCATAACCAATTCCATCGAGAGGAGGGCGTCCAGTCTGGGTTGACCGTAGAGAACCGGTGGTACCTGGACCCCTGCGACACTCATCAGCTTCCCATTCAAGCGCTCCATCGGCTCTATAATCCCTCGGAATTGCGCGTGTTGCATGATGCGCGCGTTCCATTCCTTCTGGATTGACCAGCCTGTATACTTTTCGATGAGGCACCGAAGGTTGGCGATGACCTCCCGGTAGGCATCCACAAGCATCTCAGGCTCATCATGCTCGTCGTAATCACCCGGCGGTAGGTGAAATTGGCGGACGGCGAACACTGTGAAAGCCAAGCCCTCGAATGCGATCACATCTGGATTTGCCGTTGGCAAGCCTGTGCGCACGATTTTCCCGACGTTGCGCTGGAAATCAGCCGCACAGACGAGGGTCAGAGCCAAGATGGCCTGCATCAAGAAGGTTTCACTGCTTTCGGCTTTCTTGGCTTCCTCATCGAACCAATCAGCCACTAGCTTAGCGTCGTAATCAGCTACGAAATCCCATAGCGGAGCCGGTACTTCCAATGGCTTGCGACGGAACCAGCTCATGACAATTTCCAACTAATCAGAACCGCAAGCGCGGCAAAGAACCAGGGAGCGTAGCTCACGAGCTTTTGCAGCTCCTTCACGCTCGCTTGGAGCTGTGAAACCTGCCGCTCAGTGGCGAAGCGCTCCTTCCCCTTCTCCTTTTCCTCATCGACCATCCACTCGGCAGCCGGCCGCGGATCGAATGAGGTCCACTTGCGATCGAGTTGCTGGCAGCGCATTTCATAGAGGTAGGTGTCGCCTGAGTGCAGGCAGTGTTCTTCGAAATGCCGGCGCGTCTTGCGATTGTGCAACATGTCATCGTTGAAGATCGCCCCGAAGACGAAGACTCCCTTGTCCCGCCCATACCCGGCGTCGATATCCTTCACGTCGAGTTTACCGTTCCCGTAGAAAGCACACCGCCTCGCCACGTCGTCATCCTCAGCCGTGCCGTGAACCTTGACCGGCTTTTTGTACGACCGCCCGTAGAGAGCTCCGATTAAGCAGCGGAGCTCTTGCCGCTGAGTGAGGCCGGTGTGCGTGTACGTATCGCCCTCATCCAAGTCCCGAACTTCCCCAGTCTCATCGCGTGTCCACCGATCGAGCACGTCATCGATGCTGTCAGGACTTTTCACATGATTAGGATCTAATTGGCGAAGCAGGTACGTCAGTGAACCCGCCCAATGATTGCTTGTGGGGACAGTCTCGAGCATCTCGAAGATGGCTTTGTGGATGTCCCAATGACCCATGTCCGGGCCGTAATCATTGTCAGTATTGGTCCAGAGCCGCGGGTTGCCGCTGCTACAGACTACTAGCTCCCGGCGCCTAGTCTCGTCGATCCCCGCTACGAAATTGTCGCCACGGTAGATCGCCTTAAGAACGTCATCCGAGACCGTCGGATTGAGGGCCAACGCCTCGGCTTCCTTCCAGTCTCCCTCTTTCAGAACACGAGCGACTTCATCGTCCCCAATTACCCGTTCCGGGAAGCGACTGAGCAAGCCCTTGGCCGCGACCGTCTGGTTAGAGAGCACAGCCAAGCGCAGCCCGCGCGCCTGGTCCGCTTGCTGGGGATCATCGGCCAGCTCGCGGCCTTTGCCGTAGAGTTTTCCCACCAATTCGTAATTCGATGCGAAGCCTGCCAGCGCCAAATTAATCAGCGGATTATCCCGCCGTAAAAGCATCAATTCGAGCTCATCACTGCCCTCTGTGTACGGATGGGCTTGTACTGCCAGCGCATACTCTTTCATCTCGGCATAAACAGCTTCAGGCGCAGCGACCTTCAACCGAGCAATGCGTGTTCGACGCTCCAGCTTTTCCATGACTTCCCCCCCTTGTAGGGAGGCTAATGTGCGAACGTTCCAGCGACAAGTTGAGTCATGCCGGCTGCCTGCTGCCACATCTACTCAAAATCGCCGAAGTGCCAATGTCCGCAATGGGGTCGTTAGCGGCTCGTCCGGTTCAAGCTTTGACAGGGGCGTAGCTGCCAGTCGGCTTTCAGCCAGCACGATCCCGAGTGTCCTAGATTAGGGTGAAAAGCTGACCCTTACTTAGTCGTTTAGGACGACGCCTACACATGCCTTGAACGCGCCTGATGCTTCCTGTCGGTGCCAGACTTCCTCCACATCGTAATAGGTGAAGTAGCCTCCGCTATCTTTCGAGATCGTCTCGCCAACGCGAGGCAGGAAATGGAAATCGGCCTCAAAAAGCAGGACTTCGCCATCAAGCACTTCAACCAGCATGGCACCCCCTGCGACTCGTTTAGCTTAGGTCGTGTGATGTCCGCTACGGGGTCGTTTGCGGACAGGCTGATTTCCCCGGTTGTGATGCCGGGAGCGGAGAGTCCGCAAACGGCCCACAACCAGTCATTTCGTTTCGAATGTCGTCCGCACCCGGCAAGACTGTTAGACTGCCCCCCGGCCAGACCGACACCGCCACCTGAGCCGCAGCGTGTCCCGAGGACAAGGCGAGAGAAAAAACGGAATTCAACCGATGAATAGGATAGCTGAGTGGAGAAAGTATGAGCATGACCTCATAACCCACGACTATATCATGGAAAGCCACGCTGCCGAACAGAGGGGTGACATCGAGGGTGCGATACGCAGTCTTAAGTCAGCGGCCTCAAGAGGAGCGATTTACGCGTACGGCAAACTTGGAACCCTTTTCGACGACAGGCTAACGCCCCCGGATCGGCAACAAGCCGTCCGCTGGTATAAAGCAGGTGTTAAAAAAGGCGACCGCAGCTGCGCGTGGGACTTGGCTATGCACTATAGTAATTTGGGAAACCGGCGCTGGTATAATTATTGGCTAGGCGTTGCAGCACGAATGGGCGAGGTCGGAGCGGAAAGCGAAATGGGAACAGCATTTTGGTGGCGTCGGCATAACGGCAATTAGGGCTCTGCATGCCCCGCAAACGCAAGCCCGACAGTCCATTTCGCTGCTTCAACTCTTCGCCCGAGGTGATCCGCCTCGTGGTGATGATGTACGTCAAATATCCTCTCAGCTTGCGGAACGTCGAGGATCTACTGTTCGAGCGAGGCATCGACATATGTCACGAGACGGTACGGATGTGGTGGAGCCGATTCGGGCCATTGTTCGCTGGCGACATCCGCCGCCAGCGCGTGAGCCGGATGAAAGGCTTCCGTCATTGGCGTTGGCATCTTGATGAGATGTACGTGACCCGAAGGGCGGCGAAGCCAACCTCAACGGCGAGATGGTCTTCCTATGGCGAGCGGTGGACCAGGAGGGCGCGATCCTCGAGAGCTTCGTGACCAGGAAGCGGGACAAGGCCGCGGCACTCAGCTTCATGAAGCGCGCGCTAAAGCGCTACGGATCGCCCGAAGCGATCACCACCGACGGCCTGCGCTCCTACGGAGCGGCGATGACCAAGCTGGGCAACGCCGAGAAGCAGGAGGTTGGCCGCTGGGCCAACAACCGGGTCGAGAACAGCCATCTGTCATTCCGACGACGGGAGCGAGCGATGCTGAGGTTCCGACAAATGAAGTCGCTTCAGAAGTTCGCCAGCGTCCACGCCAACGTCCACAACCACTTCAACCAGGAACGCCACCTCGCCGACCGAGAGACGTACAAGGCCCGCCGCTCAGCCGCCCTGGCTGAGTGGCAATCGCTTATGGCCTGACGTCACGCTGCCGTAGCGATAGCTCCGCCAATCGGAGACAAGTTCGCATTAGACTGACAGCACCCATACGACCAATTTACGATGCGGTTGATACGACCGCAATGGGGTCGTTAGCGGCTCGTCCGGTTCAAGCTTTGACAGGGGCGTAGCTGCCAGTCGGCTTTCAGCGCAGCCAGCACGATCCCGAGTGTCCTAGATTAGGGTGGAAAGCGGGCGTTCAAGTGTTAGGCTTGCGAACATGCATGGCATGAACACGCAACAGTTTGACGATTGGAAATATGGCACCTTTCGCGGTGCGATCATCCTATCATTCTTGGTTTTGGTGTCTTGCAAAAACACCACGTTACCCGCGCCGAGGGTTTGCATAGGCGGAAAATCAGTTACCGCAGGGACATTCAAAATCGCGGTGATAGGAACCGCTAGCAATTATTTTCGCTGGATACTGTATGATCCGATTTGCGAGAATAGAATGTATGACGTGCTCTCTGATGATAGGGTATTAAATGATTTTATCAGCGCAACTAAAAATATAAAGACGCGCTCGTTTAACGATTTAAACTACGTCAATGCGGTCATGCAGATAAGAGTTTTCAATTCGGAGGGGAAAATTTTTTCCAAAATCGAAAGAGTCGAATCGATTAAGCCCTATAGAGGGGAATATCCTCCTCTCACTTTTAAGCCTCAAAAAGATAGCTAACTAACGACGCTGCGCGGGCTGGCGTGCTGTTGCCGGTCGGCTTTCGGAACGGCGGGCGCACCCGCGAATGTCCAAGATTGGGGTGGAAAGCCGACATCGCTCGAGATAGCGTGAGGTCATGCAGAGTTTCACTTCCCCTCCTCGGTGGAGAGTCGTCGCAGCATTTTTGGCGACACCGGCGATAGCAGCTTTGTTTCTTGCAGGATTACAGCCAGCCTACGACGGACTTCCCATTCTTGCGGAGCGGATTTGGCGCACCGCATTGTTGTTCGCTTTCTTTGGTGCGTACCCGTCGGCGTTTTTCTTGGGCGTCCCGGCGTTTTTGATATTGCGCCACCGCGTGAGGTCGACTGCAATCAACTGCGGATTGACCGGGGCGCTTGTGGCGTCGCTACCTTGGCTGCTGATTGGGGTAATCCTTAACCCAGATGAAGCTTCCGTCGGCAATCATGTCACGGTTCATAATGGCTGGAAGACGTGGTGGGGTTGGGCCGAGCTTCTCACCTGGGTGGGAGAGATAGCAGCCCTCGGCGCAAGTGCAGGACTTCTGTTCTGGGCAATGGCCGTAGCCGGAACACGTGCTCCCAGGAGCGAGGCCGCCTAACAGAACAAACGTCCGCAAAGGGGTCGTTAGCGGAGGGTCCGCTTTGACGCCTAAGCGGGCCAGAAGCCGCCAGTCCGCTTACGGCCCAATTCCCGTCGTTCTTGTCAGAAAGCGTTGTGACTGCTTTCAGGGGCCTCCGAACCAAGGCCCGAATGGCTACAGTTGGGGTGGGAAGCGGCCGGATCACCTGCGATCTAGTGATGTGGGGGAGGCACGCTAACGTGAAGCAACCCCGTCACCGATTGGCTCGCAAAAACCTGGGATCGTACCTCCAAGTCGAGGCCTCGGTCACCGCCCCACTTTCGTTTACCGAGAAAACCCGCATTATGTCTGCGGTGAATTGTAAAGAGTAAATAAGCTTATATTTATGGTCGCGGGACGAAATGAACGCAGATTCAAAAATCAAAGGGTCGGGTCTGCCGAGAAGTAAATACTCCTCTCCGCAACCCCTAACAATTCCCATCCCCAGTCTCACCGCCTTCAAATCTTCGGGAACCCGACGCATTTCTAAATCGACCGGTATTTCTACACTATCCTCGTTTATTTGCTGGCAAGTCAAAGCAGGATTCTGAGGTCGCGGTGCGCCGTTATCACAGGCAACCGCGAAGCCAAACAGCAAGCAAAGCGGGAATTTCAAGCGTGCCACGTCCATATGGTAGAAGCTCGCTGCACTTCCGCAATGGGGTCGTTAGCGGCTCGTCCGGTTCAAGCTTTGACAGGGGCGTAGCTGCCAGTCGGCTTTCAGCGCAGCCAGCACGATCCCGAGTGTCCTAGATGGGGTGGAAAGCGGACGTGGGGTTCCGTATCGTGAGTCGATGACGGACGCTTGCGATATTCTGTTTGAACTTCTGGGACGCTACTCTGCGAGTGAAAGCTACATATCGGAAGCGGACATCTCTCGATGGACTAATGGTGTCGTTGAGAGAGAAGAAGTTCTTTACGACGGCCTCGCCGCGCTGCTCGCGCGCGGCTATCACGAGCGGCGATACTCGTTTGAATTCTGTGATATCGTGGTCAACGACCTTTATGGGCGGATGATCGAGAAACAGCTTCAAACGCCACCGCCCGCTTGGCCAAAGCTTTTCTGGCGCGTTTTTGAAGCGTTCGATGCAGGCGAATTTCATCGCCAACCCGACAAGAGTGATGACCCGGTTGCAGAGTTCACTGATCCAGAAATTGCCGAAATTGTGCGGGGGCTCTGAACGTCCGCAATGGGGTCGTTAGCGGCTCGTCCGGTTCAAGCTTTGACAGGGGCGTAGCTGCCAGTCGGCTTTCAGCGCAGCCAGCACGATCCCGAGTGTCCTAGATTAGGGTGGGAAGCGGACCGACCTCGGTCGGACGGCTCACGTCCATAGCAGCATTTCACTCCCGGTATTCCGGTATAGTGAGCGCCGTCTCCAGCGCTTTCAATGCCCGAAGAGGAAAGCCTTCTAAGCCACCGACGAACCCCCATCTTTGGCGATAATCGTCATCTGAGTATCGCGCGCGTGCAGAAGCCGTGACCACCTGAGCAGCGCGCGCAAAGGTGTCGGTAGTAACGTAGCCTTCAAGCACTGGTTGCTCAGTCCATCGCCAAACGGGCTGGTTGCTCCAACCTTCGGCGCTCAGAGCTGTGCCGCCGTCCCGAAGAGTCAGGCGAGAAAGCCGCTCGTTATCGTCCGAAAGCCCAGCTGGCTCAAGCGCCAGACCCCAGCGTCTCGGCTCTTCATCGAGGATGACCCCGACGCGACTTTCGCCAGTGGCGACCTGCAATGCGGCCCGCACAATGTCGCCTAGGCCGTCGGTCGTGTTACCAAACGCCGGAATGCTGAATGTCCGCCCGCCGATGGAAATCTCAAGCGAAGCCCAGCCCGCTTCGTAAAGCTCAAAGGCAAAGTTGAGGGTTTCCGGCTTGGGAACACTCGGCAAGTCGTGGCGCAGATTTGGCATACGGAACAGGATGCCACGCACAGCGAAATCGTCAAAGTCCACTTTGCGGCGCGCATCGCGCTATCGCTTACGTCCGCAATGGGGTCGTTAGCGGCTCGTCCGGTTTCCGCCTTCACAGGGGTATAGCTGCCAGTCGGCTTTCGGCACGGGCTACACCGCCACTAATGTCCGGGAGTAGGGTGGTTAGCGGACGCTAGGCACGACCTTGGGTTAGGATAGTCGACAGTTCCGCGAAGCCTCCAGGTGCGTTTTCCCAAAAGGGTGATAGATCACCAGGAAATCGCTCTTTCAGGTCGGCGAGGACGGGGGCCGCAAACGGCTCGTTCAGACGGATTAGCCACCCTCGCAGCGGTAGCCCGGCTCGCGCTGCTCCGCAAAGCACGCTTTCGGCTTCCGTGCCGATCCACCCCTCATCAGCTTCAGCTGCATCTCGAGCCAAGGCCCGTTCGAACCAACCATCAAGAAACTCTTCGAGCGCACGCTGCTTAGGCGCAGACCACGCACGCCAGTTAGCCAATGGCAGCTTTCCGATGACTATCTCTGGATCGTTCGCATTTCCTGGATCGCTAATCGAGACGTCTAAGATGCGTGGAAGCAGGTATTGAAAGTCATCTCCACCGCCAACGGTGAGAAATGCTCCCGAGACGTATCGCCATAGTTGTTGGCCTGTCAGTTCGCGGAGTGGCGTTGTAAGCAGGACATCGACGCCGCGCGTTGAGATGCAGCAGGGACAGCCCTTAATCACATCGGGCGCAGGCCGCGCAAACGCGCGATAGACGGCCTCGAGAGCCCTTTCCAACTGCGCAGTGGCCGAAGTTGTCATCGCCGACATGGTGCCGTGCTCAGCCAATGTCCGCAATGGGGTCGTTAGCGGCTCGTCCGGTTCAAGCTTTGACAGGGGCGTAGCTGCCAGTCGGCTTTCAGCGCAGCCAGCACGATCCCGAGTGTCCTAGATTGGGGTGGAAAGCCGTCGTTCCGATGACGCTCGCGATACGGCCGATTACCTTGAGACTAAGCGGTAACCGATTGCAGGCTCATTGACGATCAATTCGGGCTGAGCCGGCGTAGCTTCGAGCTTTTGCCGAAGCGAACTTATCGCGACCCGCAGGTAATCGATGTGTTGCTCCTGAGCAGGCCCCCACACAGAGCGCAGGAGCTGCACATGAGTGAGCACCCTACCAGCGTGCTTCGCCAGTTCGGCCAGCACCGCATACTCCTTCGGCGTTAGATGCACATCTTCGCCGTCTCTCCGCACGCGTCGGCGGCGAAGGTCGATCGTCAAGCCGCCGACTATGAGCGGCTGGTGCTCTTCTGCCGGTTCCAAGTCCACGAGGTGGTCGATGTAGCGAGCGAGTTTGGCCACCTCCGCCGCCACTGTCGACAACGTTGCTTTGTCACCTTCGCCGGCGCGCCTGAGCGCGCGGGCAGCAGTCGCAATCGCAGAGAGCCGCGGCTTAACGTCCTCGCCGATCGATGCCAGCAGTGCTGAGCGGATCGAATCGCGTTCGCGCAGACTAGTGGTTTTCCGCGCCTCTTGCTCCAGCCGTGCTCGCTCTAGCGCCAGCGCGATTTGATCAAGCAGGCTACCAAGTAGCTGGAGCTGTCCCTCGCCGACGGGCAAGGCACCATCGTCCCGCGCTAGCCCGACCGCCGCAATCGCGGTATCGCGGGGAACTATCGGATGGAATTGCCAATCTGCCAGGTTGTCCCGCCGGACGCCGCGGCCAGCGGGCTTGCCGGTCTGAAGGGAGAGCGCTGCCGCGATGAGGTCGCTCGGCCCGAGCGCCGCGGTATCCGGGATTGCCACGACAACCTGCGGTTCGTCGGAATGGTCGATGAGCACTGCGTTGCATTGGAACAGGCGGGATAGTTCGCCGACGGTAGCCGCGGCGATGTCCGCCTTGTCAGAGCAGGCCAGCAGGCGGCGGGCAAATCCGGCAATTGCCGCGTTGCGCGCCGCGTGAGCGGCAGCAAGCTGCGCTTGCTTTCGCAACGAGGCGGCTAGGCGGCTGGTCACCAGGGCGACGAGAAACAGCATCACCACCGTGACGACGTCCGCCGGGCTGTGGACGATCAAGGTCCGGTAGGGCGCGGTGAAATAGAAGTTGAAGGTCAGCGTTGCGGCAACTGCCGCAGCCAGCGCAGGCCACAGCCCGCAATAGATAGCGGCAAGCAAAACCGGTGAGAGGTAGAGAAGCACGACCGGCGCGGTTCCCCAGCGGGGTGCGATTAGCAGTCCGACTAGGGTCGCGGTTGAGACCATCAGCAGTGCCGCGGCGAAACCGGCGAATTGCTGGGCGGGCGAAGGCGGGCGCTCATCGAGGGCGAAGAGACGTGGCGTCATGGACGAAAGGTGCGCCGAGCGGCGCCGCCCGTCGAGCCTTTCCCGCGAGGCTCAAGCCTCGCTTGCGCGAATCCACATGGAATCTTTATGCCAAATGCGCCCACATCCGCTGTGATGAGCCCAACAAATCCAGCAGGCACTGCACCTGCGTCGATCACAGGCGAGACAACGGCGGGCGTCCACGGGAGCAAGGACAGTTTGCCGGTCCTAATCCTAGGCGCGGTCGGCGTTGTTTACGGGGACATCGGCACCTCGCCACTTTACGCAATGAAGGAAAGCTTCATCGGGCCGCATCCGCTGGCGGTCGATCCAGTGCACATCTTCGGCGTGCTCAGTCTGATTTTTTGGTCGTTGATGGTTATCGTCACGTTCAAGTACGTGTTTGTCGCGATGCGTGCCGACAACAAGGGCGAAGGCGGTTCGTTTGCGCTGCTCGCCCTGATCTCGCGGCATCTTGAAGGCCATCGCCGAACCGCGACCCTGGCAATGCTCGGTGTGCTCGCCGCGGCACTGTTTTACGGTGATGCCATGCTGACACCGGCGATCTCGGTGCTCTCAGCGGTTGAGGGTCTGACTATAGTTGAGGCCAAGCTCGCTCCACTGGTGCTACCGATAGCGGTCCTTATCCTGATCGGTTTGTTCCTGATCCAGTCGCGCGGCACCGCGCGGGTCGGCGCGCTTTTCGGTCCGATCGTGCTGATCTATTTCGCGGTCCTCGCAGTCCTAGGCGTCGTCAACATAGTTGCGCATCCCGACATTCTGGGGATCGTTAACCCGCTGTGGGCCGTCGGGTTCTTCCGCTACGACAGCAGACTTGCTTTCCTCGCGCTGGGCTCGGTATTTCTAGCGGTGACCGGCGCTGAGACGCTTTACGCCGACATGGGGCATTTCGGCCGCAAGGCGATTTCGATCAGCTGGCTAGGGCTGGTGTACCCGTGCCTGATGCTCAACTACATGGGCCAGGGTGCGCTGCTGCTGAGCACGCCCGCGGCGGTTGAAAACCCGTTCTACCTGATGGCGCCCGAGTGGGCCCGGCTTCCCCTGATCCTCATCGCGACGATGGCCACCATCATCGCCAGCCAGGCGGTGATCTCCGGAGCGTTCTCGGTCACTCACCAAGCGATTCAGCTCGGGTTCCTGCCGCGCCTGAAGACGCTTCACACCAGTGAGCGCGCCGCCGGGCAGATCTACCTGCCCAGCGTCAATTGGGGACTCCTGGTCATGGTCCTTGTCCTGGTGTTGGGCTTCCGCGAATCCACCCGGCTGGCTTCAGCCTATGGCATCTCGGTAGTTGGTACGATGCTGATCACCACCGCGATGCTTGGCTTCTTGATCGTCAAGGTCTGGCGCTGGAACCGTTGGGTGGCGGCCGTGACTATAGGTCTGTTTGCAGCGGTCGACGTCGCTTTCTTCCTCTCGAACGCCACTAAGATCGCCGACGGCGGCTGGTTCCCGCTGCTGGTCGCTGGGGCGATCTTCACCGTGCTCACGACGTGGGCCAAAGGACGGTCCCTGATGCGGGAACGTCTGGCCGACGATGCGATGCCGCTTGAGGTGTTTATCCAGTCCGCTGGCACCTCAGCCCATCGAGTCAAAGGCACCGCCGTGTTCCTCTCGGCTGCAAAAGAAGGCGTTCCCGCCGCGTTGCTACACAATCTCAAGCACAATCAGGTGATCCACGAGCGTGTGATCATTTTGACTATACAAGTCGAGGAGACACCGCACGTCGACCGCACACGTCGCATTGAGGTGCACGACGCCGGGCTAGGGTTTTATCGCATGATCCTCCACTATGGCTTCATGGAGGAGATCGACATTCCACGCGACCTCGCCGCCGCCAAGGGTTGCGGCGTGCCCTTCGATCTCATGCGGACCAGCTTTTTCCTCGGTCGTCAAAAGCTGATCGCGTCGAAGGAGGTGGCCGGGATGGCGCTGTGGCGCGAACACCTTTTCGTCTGGCTGCTGAAGACCTCGGAATCGGCAATGGACTTCTTCAAGCTACCAACCAACCGCGTCGTCGAACTGGGAAGCCAACTAAGAATTTAAACGCGACGAGCCGCTCACAGGAGAGGTTGCCAATGTCTGCAATGGGGTCGTTAGCGGCTCGTCCGGTTCAAGCTTTGACAGGGGCGTAGCTTCCAGTCGGCTTTCAGCGCAGCCAGCACGATCCCGAGTGTCCTAGATTAGGGTGGTTAGCTGCCGTTGCGTTTCCCGCGCTCTTGACGTTGCTTTATATAGGTCGCAATCGGCCCTTCTCGCATGAGGACATAACCCACGTAGAGGACACCCATGCCGCTGACCGCTCCGCACGGAACTGTAAGCCAAAGTGTTTCAATGCCTGACAGGTCAAACAGATAACAGATCGGCACTGTAGCTACTATCGGTAGCATCCAAGGAAAGCTGGCCCCCTTGAAAGCGCTTGCCCCTTCCGTTGAAGCCAAGCGCGTCAGGTGGGCGCGATATCTAGCGAGCATGGATGCCACATCTACGGTTTAGCCATCGAGGCAACGTCCGCAATGGGGTCGTTAGCGGCTCGTCCGGTTCAAGCTTTGACAGGGGCGTAGCTGCCAGTCGGCTTTCAGCGCAGCCAGCACGATCCCGAGTGTCCTAGATTAGGGTGGGAACCGGACATCGGCTTTATCGAATGGAGCGGGCCACTCGTAGCTTCTCAGGGAACTCTTTTTCGAGAGTGTCGAGAACTTCGAGCCAGATATCCCGGTCCCGCTCCGGCAGGCCCAACAAGTCCCTGTTGTCGATCTCGATCTCAATCTTGCTGCACTCAAGGCGGTCGTGAAACATCTCCTCAAAAGCATCCCATCCGCTGAAGGAGCTATAACCAAGGTAGGCGGTATCCGTGACACGGCAGAACAACGCCTCCCTCGAAGTCACCGAGGAGTCGATGCAGATGCTATATCTCTCGGGTCCAGTCTCATGAGCCATGCCTGCTTTTTGGCCATCTCGTCCAATGTCCGCAATGGGATCGTTTGCGGCTGGTCCGGTTTTGGTTGTGAAATAGGCGTAGCTGCTAGTCGGCTTTGGGACAGGCCGTTTCCGCATCCAGCGTCAGCAATTGGGGTGGAAAGCAGACGTTCCACTAACCGCTTTTGACAGCCTTACGGATTCCCGATGGCACTCGGACTAGTGCTAGCATCACGTTCATACCATAAAGCCAAGCGAATGCCCCCGCGGCGTATCTAAGCCCCCCAGGAAGGCCGCCGTTACCCAGTCCGAAAAAGAACGCGATGACGCCAGCAAACAGGCAGAAAACCAAGCCGTGGAGGCTGCGTAGATCGTAGCGCAACCTTCGCCCCCGCACATCCTGTTCGATCCAGAACCGGCCACGGTCGTAAATCACCATTGCGAGCCAGTTTGGGCCGAACCACTCGCGCCAAAGTGGGTCGTCGAAAACGAGATAATCTGAACCGCGTTCGCTTACGCTTTTCCCTTGCCTGGCAAGCAACTGCTCAACGCGCTCAAGCGCGACCCCATTGGAGCCGACGCCATCCAGAGGGGCGGAGCCGCGTAAGTGCCAAATGAAATCCCACATGGGCCCCGCTGACTACGGCCATGGCTGGACGTCCGCAATGGGGTCGTTTGCGAACCTTCAGACCCGATCAAGCTGACAGCGCAAAGCCGTATACGGCGCATAGAAAACCGAAGATCATGCAGCCGGTGTTGTAGACAGCAGGAAGCCAAAAGAACCCTGACGCTCCCTTTGCGCGTCCAGTTGCAAGTCGGTTGCCGAGCCGATGGGCGTGCCAAGCGAACCAGATGAGGCCAAATCCTCCTATCATAAGACGAACGATTAACTCACCGACCATCGCGTTCATGCGGACGTCCCCGTAATTGCTACCGTCCTCAGCCTCCCCAGCGGAAGTGCCGCCCACCACTAGATAAGACTAAGTCCCCTGTCAGGATCGAGCAAGCCGTTCTCGAACGGCGGAAAAGGGGTCGTTGGCGGCTGGTCCGGTATCGGCCGCGACAGGGATTTAGCTGCCGGTCGGCTTGCAGCGCACCCCGCACAGCCGGGAGTGGCCGATATGGGGTGGTTAGCGGACATTTACTGCCCGACCAAATTGGCCTCGTCAGCCTTACCGTCCATCAATTGCGCGATACCTTGGCGGAAGTTTTCAAGGTCGGGATAATTGGTTTTGAAGGTCGTGCGAACGCAATTCAGCGGCTTCCCTTCGCCGTTCTCAGTATAGTCACGCAGCCAAACTTGAACCCATAAGTTCCCTCGCGTGTCCGCTGGCGCGACTGAGACGCTGACGACAATTGAGTCGCCCTCCCAAGGCTCATATCCCCAAGATGCTTCGACCGGGGCACCTTGCAAAATGGGATTAGTGGCCAGCTTTTCGCCAAACTCTCTAACATCCTGCCATTGGACCCAGAAGCCGCCCTTGCCTGAAAACTGTTCGCCTTGGACCTCTACAGCCAACCAACCAAAGTCGTCGTTCGGGTCGCCGTCATGTTGGTAGCGAAAGGAGAGGCCTGTGCTCATTGCTAAAGGTTTGGCGATCAAACGTAACGTCCGCAATGGGGTCGATGGCGGACCGGCCGCATTTGTCGAGAAAGCTCGATTTGCGGCCAGACTGCTTTGAGGTGCTGACCGACGATCGCGCCATGGCGGAATTTAGGGTGGAAAGCGGACGATAACCGTGCAAGTCTATCATGTGCTTTGGAAGGGCGATTGTATCTTTTGCAAACACGCTAGCTGGCGTAATTGATAATCACGATGGCGATCGCAAGCGCGCCAATGGCGAGGATAGCCAAAAGAACCTTAGTCGGCAGAAGCGACGCGAGCATCGCCAAGAACTCGTCAGGCACCCGGCTTCTCCGGCGCGGGCTTACCCTTAGCCAGTTTCTTCAACCGCTCATCCCAGCGCGCCTCGTCCTCGTCCGCGCCGTGTTCGCGGGCGGCCTCCTTGAACTTGTCGAGTTGACTAGGCGGGTTCTTGGGCAAAGAGCCGTCCCGCGAACGGGTCACTGGGCAAGGTGATCGCTAGGGTCTCTCCGTTATCGCACGACATTTTCCCATCAAGGTGGAGAAGGTCATTTCCATCATAGGTGTGGAGGATCGGAACGTCCCACCGGATAGCAGTCGCTAAATGGATAGCATCGGGCTTTTTGCTAAGCTTGGGCGTTTCACGAAGTAACTTCCGCGCCCGCACGGCAATGTCTGTATCTACCGGCGCCAACAGGACAAACGGCTGAAATAGCAAGTCGTCCAGCACCTTGATGCTTTCGGGCGGAATAGGCTTCCCCATCCCCATCTCCGCCTCTAGCCGATTGGCTTCCACGATAGAAACCGTGGAGGTCCAAATCTGGATCAAGCCCGCCCGCGCCTGTCCATAAATGGATTCAAGCGCGTTCTTCCGGCCGGCTTCGCCGTTTACTAGGCCGATCCATGCGCAGCTATCCCAATATATCTTCGTCGGGTCAGCCAAAGCGCTCTCCCCAGAAAGCGTCGATGTGTTCTTGCACGGTTCTGCCGCGCAACAAGTCTATCCCCTTGAGGGCATGTATCGGAACGTCAGACCACACGACCTCTTCGTGGCTACTGGCGTTGATACGCTTGAGGCGGCCATCGCTATCGTAAATCAGCTGGCCCCCGACGCGATGATATTTACCTTCCCACGCTTCCGACCAAGCGTGCTCAGGGCCGATTTTCGCCGCAAGTTCGGGCGAAAGTACGCAAGGCACTCGCTCCCCCGACAGCCGCTCCTGAAAGATCAACGCGGGCGAGCTGTAATACTTAGTCAGCCCGATGACTTGTCCTTCAACAGAGCCGTACTCCGTCCTGCGCCGATCTTCGACCTCAACAATTTCGGCCTTCTCTAAGGCAGCTAGTCCGGCTCGCGCATTGGTAGGCACGATCGAAAACGCAGCCCCCCCTTCAATCACGACATCGGTATGGCCCACTCCATTGAGGTTACGCTTGAGCGCTCGCTTCAATAGTTTGCCTGGCTCACTTTCCAGCCAAGTAGGTTTTTCACCAGCAAGGAGGGTGGTGACCGCAACAGCATAGAGCTTGGTCACCCGGTCGGCCTCAAGCGCGACTGACACTTGCGGATCGCGGGGAAAGGCTTCGGCAGTTATTGTGAAGGGCGGGGAGTTCGTGTGCGCTTCCGTCAGGCGCCACACAATTTTTCGCTCCGACTGATCGCCAGCCTCAATTCCTTCAAGCGCGCCAACCATGTCCAACACTTGATGCATGGCGTCGGCCACGGTGAGATATTCCGCTCCGAGGTCCGACGGGTGCACAGTGATCGAAATGGACTTGGCCACGTCAGCGAGGCCCGAAATTCAGCATGTGGGAGCCTCCTAATCGGCAGGATACCATGCCCAGAAAGCGTTGTGAATCGCTTAATTTTCGGCAGTTATTAGCCATTTTAGCGTTTCCGACGCCATCGGCACTTTCGCCGGGGCTTGAGCCCCGGCAGCCATAGCTGGAAGGCGGGTTTAGGCTCGCCCGTCAGGGCCTGCATAAGTCAGGCGCTTGCCAACGATGCCCGCCAGCGCGGCGACAGAGCGGTCAGTGTCATTGCAGCCAAGCGCCGCGCGGTTGTTATAGCGGAACTCGAACTCGGCCAGATAGCGGTGCAAATGCTGCTCGCCGCAATGCTGGTAGATGCCGCGCATACCGCGCTTGAAGATCGAAAAGCTGCCTTCGATCGTGTTCGTGGTAACGTCGCCGCGACCATACTCACCAGCGGTGTGGCGCACGATGTCATGCTTCGCGAACTCGCGACCAACCTTCGTGTAGTGAGGGGCTTCGTCCGTCATCAAATGCGCTTCGGCGGCAACGTTGTTACGCACGATCTCGGTCACGGTGGCGATGTTGAGCTTATCGACCACCATCATGCGGGTCTGGCCGGTGTTGCGTTCCACCAGCGCCACGACTTTCATCTTGTGTTCGTAACCGCGACGAACTTGGGCGCCCTTCTTGTGGCCAAGGAACGTCTCGTCCACTTCGACCGGGCCGCCGTCCGCGCCGAACGGGCTCATGTCGCCGCTGGTCATGGCTTCGCGAATGCGGTGCAGCAGGAACCACGCGCTCTTGTAGGTGATTTCCAGCGTCCGGTGCAGCTGGTGAGCGCTGATGCCCTTCTTGCTGCTGGTGACGAGATAAACGGCCTGCATCGCCTTGTGCAGCGGCAAGCGCATATGCTCGAACACCGTGCCAACCTTGACCGTGAACTGGCCCTTGCAGTGGCCGCAGCGGTGAAGGCCGATGCGAATGCGCTTCGCCGGGTTGGCCTTCACGCTGGTCAGGCGGTCCATCGCGCCGCAGTGCGGGCATACCATACCGTCCGCCCACACGATCTTCTCCAAGTGGGCGAAGGCCGCTTCTTCACTGTGGAACTCGGGGCGGGAAAGGGCAG
This sequence comes from Parablastomonas sp. CN1-191, assembly GCF_049354825.1. Classification (GTDB taxonomy): domain Bacteria; phylum Pseudomonadota; class Alphaproteobacteria; order Sphingomonadales; family Sphingomonadaceae; genus Novosphingobium. The sequence continues at coordinate 2,592,380 of NZ_CP186480.1, forward strand.
ACATTGGCTTAACTCCTGATGGGAGTCTTATGTCATGCCCTCAGCGTGTTTGCAAGGTATATAATCGCCTTTGGAAGGCAGCTCTAGCCGTGGGCGCCCTTTTGGCGGGAAGTTGTACCGATCAAAGAGGCTCGGCCAAGGCATGTACGCCAGCTCCTTCGAGTTGGCGCTCCCCGCATCGTGATCTGAAAATGATCGGAGTGTATACAGTCTCTCTAGATCGCCAGGATCGCACTTATGTTGACGGCCAACCCTTCGCGGACGCGAAGCTTTCTGAAATGCTATCCTTGATTGGCAAGGAGAAGAATCCAGTCCCTGCTGTCGTACTCGAGACGGAGATGGGTGCTTCCTGCGCCAAGTTGAATGAGGTGCGCCAATTGATGGAAGAACACCTAGCGTGCAGCCGAGGTGGTCACTGCGACGAGGGGATACGTTCGGTCTGGCAGGAATTGCCACTACCCCGAACGGGGGTGGTTCCTTAGTTCAATGTCCGCAATGGGACGTGTTTAGTGCGGCAATGCCCGCATGTCCGGGAGGATAAAGCGGAACTATAGCCGGTTGACCGTAAATCCATCCGTTGTGCGGCTAAGGATCGTGCCAGGCCCGAAGCTAGCTTCGATGTCCGGCGTCAACATCACATGTTGCACCACTATTTCCGTCCAGTTCGGGTGATGCTCGAACACACTGTCAAGTATGTCGCTGACATCGGCGTCGCTGCGGAAGGTTGCGCTGTTTGGGTCCAACAGTGACCAGTGGCCCTTGAGCCATCCCCGGTTGCTTTGGCTCTCAATAAGCCAGGCTGCATCTGCAATCTGCCCATCGAAATGGTCGGAGAACGAAACCAATACCTTCATGCGGGATCGATGGCACGTCCGCCACTGGCCCGCAACGTCGGCTTTGGGGTCGGATGCAGCAGGGCCAGTTCAACACCTTATAGGGTGGAAAGCGGACGGGCAGCTTTGACTGGTGGCTGCAGCGAAGCAGACATTGACGACAGCGCCATATGGCGCAACTTTCGAGGATGAGCAAAGATGTAGCCAAAAATGCTTCCGTCTACCGCGCCTACACGACCAAATTCGATAGGGTCGTGAGCGCCAGTGATTTGGATGCCGTTTTGGGCCCGCTGACATTCAAAGCTCAGTTAAAACTCGACGAAGCATGGACAGAGCTACAGTCGGGACTGCTACCTTGGAAAACCAAGCTCCATATCGCTGGCAGAGAACTGACCGAACTAATATGCTCCGAAATGGCGCGCGACGAGCGAGAAGGCACTGTGGTGTCACTTCTGTTCGATCAATCAGGTTCTATGCGCGGCCAAAAGATGCTTTTCAGCGCCGCTAGCGCTGACGTTGCGCAGGAGTTTCTCGCTAGTCTCGGTATCGGATGCGAGGTTCTCGGCTTTACCACAGCTGACTGGCGCGGCGGGCGGTCGCGACGGCGTTGGAAGTGGCGTTTTCGTCCCCGTAATCCTGGCCGGTTGAACGACCTGCTTCATGTTGTCTACCGCGATGTCAGCGACAACCGCGTCAGCACGGGCGGATGGATATACCGTCAAATGTTGAGGGCTGATTTGCCCAAGGAAAATATTGATGGGGAAGCGATAGAATGGGCGGCGTCTCGGCTTCGTGCCATTCCCAGAAAACGCAAAATACTGATTGTGCTTTCGGATGGCGCACCTGTCGATGACTCGACGCTGAACGAAAATGGGCCTGAATTTCTGGCCGATCATCTCCAGAATGTAGTTGAAGATCTGAAATCTGAGTCAGACATCGAAATCGCGGCTTTCGGTATCGGATTTGCGTGCCATCATTTTTATCCGCGAACGCACAACGTCGACAACCTGTCCGACCTTGGTCTGGAATTACTAAGATTTTTGACCGCCGCTCTGCTCAAACGCGAGGGTAACATACCAATCACGTCTGCTTCGGAAGCAGGTTCTGAGGATTCGTAACGTCCGCAATGGGGTCGTTAGCGGCTCGTCCGGTTCAAGCTTTGACAGGGGCGTAGCTGCCAGTCGGCTTTCAGCGCAGCCAGCACGATCCCGAGTGTCCTAGATTAGGGTGGAAAGCGGACTTGGAAAAACATCACAGACCGCGCTGAATCTTCAGCAATCGCTTGACGAGCACGAAGGGGAACAGTGTGAACAGTGCCCAAATCGCAAGGAGAAGCGGAAGGAAGGCCAAGTAGGCCCACCAAGCACCGAACTCGAAAGCGACCTCAGCAGAGTATTTTGCCGTAAACCAGACTGAAAACCACAGCGGCACAAGCCAAAGAACTACGATCAAGATCGTGCGCACTGTGCCTGGCCGAAGGCAACCGACAAGGGCAGATGCTACGACAGCGGCCAAAGCAATTGCGAGTTCAGAAGTCACGTTCCGTCGTTATCCGACGCCCTGATCGTCCGCAATGGGGTCGTTAGCGGAGGGTCCGCTTTGACGCCTAAGCGGGCCAGAAGCCGCCAGTCCGCTTACGGCCCAAAATCAGTCATTTCGTTTCGAATGTCGCCCGCACCGACTGCTTGCATCAATCCGGGCGGTGGCTATTCTGAATCCACAGGGACGCGGGGGCGATGGGGTGATCAAGGCGCGGAGGTTCTGGCCAATTGCGGCAGGTTTGATGATTGCAGCCGTGCCGAGCGTTTCGGGCGCTGCAGCTGCCAGGCGCGGCGCGACCGCGCGTTCGGCGCACGCCAGCAGAAAGGCCGATCCTGTAAATGTTCTTGCCTACCACCTCGCCGTCAACACCCTGCATGCTGGCGACAACGTAGCCGAGGTCTGCCGCCGGACAGATTTCAAAACCCTGGCGATCGCGCTTTCCCTGAACAAGGGGCTGCTTCATCAGGAGAAGGGCGAGTACGAGACTACGGAACAGTTCAATGAGCGTGCAAGCAAACTAGCCGCCGCGGTCAATGACGGGGACAAGATTTTTTGCCAACCGCTCGACGATAATGAAGACTTGCCGTTCAGATACAACGCTGACGAGCGCCACTTTGCAGGTTCGTTCAATCAGAGCCAGAACGTCTGGCGCGATATCAAGAAACTGGGATCATATCGATCGAAGACACGAATGGGCATTTCGGCGACAGTGAAAGCCTCAGTGTCATTCGAGTACAACGTTGAACTTAGAATGCCCGGCGACGATACGTCCTGTGGCCGCATAAGCGCATACTCGTCGACCTATCAGTTCGCAGTTCCGGTTGCGGCCGTGGATGCGCCGGCGGTGAAAGCGCGAGGCTACGCTGCCTTCATTGGCAAGCTCGCCAGTCCCTACATCCGGGAAAGTCGGCAGTCGGGAAGCCCTACGCTCGACGATCCGTACGACGAATACGAGAATGACTACGTGGTCACGTTCAGGCCGGAGCGGATCATCATTGTCGACGGAACTGGAAAGCAACTCTGGTCCTGCTCGCCTGACTTTCCCAAGCCGAATTCGGCCCCCCGACCGATGAGCAACCCCGCGGTTTGGGTAACAAGCGACGACTACCCTTATTTAGCGTCCCGCGAGCACCGGCAGGGCCGCGTCGGTTTTGCTTTAGGCATCGATACAAGCGGCAGGGTGCAAACCTGCGCGGTGACCCAGAGCAGCGGTTCCACCGATCTCGATGAGCGGACCTGTTCCGTCATTCGCATCCGGGCGAGGTTCAAGCCGGCAACTGATGCCAATAGCGAACCTGTCGCTGGCACATATGCGTCATCCATCCTATGGACGCTCTGACAGCTGAGGCACCCGAGAGCGCGTCGTCTGGCCTCGGTCGGCTCTGTCAGAGCAAATGCACCGCTCGTTAGGAGCTGACGTGTAGGGCAGGATGCATGCCCCGCAAACGCAAGCCCGACAGCCCATTTCGCTGCTTCAACTCTTCGCCCGAGGTGATCCGCCTCGTTGTGATGATGTACGTGAAGTATCCTCTCAGCCTGCGGAACGCTAGAAAAGAGCCGGCCAGATTTCCTTGCGTTCATGCGTAATCTGGACCGGAAGCCTTGGGCACTGTCCTATGCCTATCAATATGACGGGCTCTGTCAGACCAACGGGGCAGCTGCTAGCGGCGCGTGATGCCGCGCAAGTCGAGAGCCAAGCCGCCGAGCCCGTTCCTGAGGTTTAACTCTTCGCCAGAGGTCATCCGCCTCGTGGTGATGATGTACGTTCGCTTCCCGCTATCACTGCGGAACGTCGAGGATCTGCTGTTCGAGCGCGGCATCGACATTTGTCATGAGACGGTGAGACATTGGTGGAACCGTTTCGGCCCCCTGTTCGCCGGCGATATCCGCCGCCAGCGCGTCAGCCGGATGCGAGGTTTCAGGCAATGGCGCTGGCACCTCGATGAGATGTACGTGAAGCTCAACGGCGAGATGGTCTACCTGTGGCGCGCAGTGGACCATGAAGGCGAGATCCTCGAGAGCTACATCACAAAGAGCCGCGACAAGGAAGCGGCGCTAAGCTTCATGAAAAAGGCGCTCAAGCGCCACGGATCGCCGGAAAAGATCACCACTGATGGGCTTCGATCGTACCGTGCGGCGATGAACGAGCTCGGCAACGCCGATAAGCAGGAGGTCGGCCGGTGGGCGAACAACCGGGTCGAGAATAGCCACCTGTCGTTTCGGCGACGAGAGCGGGCAATGCTTCGCTTCAGGCGAATGAAGACTCTTCAAAAGTTCGCCAGTGTCCACGCCAACGTCCACAACCACTTCAATCAGGAACGCCACCTCGTCGATCGAGAGACTTACAAGGAACGCCGCTCAGCCGCCTTGGCTGAGTGGCAATCGGTCATGGGGGTGCTGTCAGACCAACGGGGCAGCTGCTAGCGGCGCCTGATGCCGCGCAAGTCCCGAGCCAAGCCGCCAAGCCCGTTCCTGAGGTTCAACTCCTCGCCCGAGGTCATCCGCCTGGTCGTGATGATGTACGTTCGCTTTCCGCTGTCGCTGCGCAACGTCGAGGACATCCTGTTTGAGCGCGGTATAGATATCTGCCACGAGACGGTGCGGCACTGGTGGAACCGGTTCGGTCCATTGTTCGCCGGTGACATTCGCCGGCAGCGGGTGAGCCGGATGCGCGGCTTCCGGCAATGGCGCTGGCATCTCGACGAGATGTACGTGAAGCTCAACGGTGAGATGGTCTACCTGTGGCGAGCGGTCGACCAGGAAGGTGAGATCCTGGAGAGCTACATTACCAAGACCCGCGACAAGGAAGCCGCGCTTCGCTTCATGAAGAAGGCGCTCAAGCGCCACGGATCGCCCGAAAAGATCACGACAGACGGCTTGCGTTCCTACCGCGCCGCGATGAACGATCTTGGCAATGCGGACAAGCAGGAGGTCGAACGCTGGGCCAACAACCGGGTCGAGAACAGCCACCTCTCATTTCGACGGCGAGAACGAGCGATGCTACGGTTCAGGCGAATGAAGACACTGCAGAAGTTCGCTTCAGTTCACGGCAACGTCCACAATCACTTTAACCAGGAACGCCACCTCGTCGACCGGAAGACTTACAAGCAACGCCGCTCGGCCGCCCTGGCTGAGTGGCAACTGGTCATGGGGTAAGCTCACACCGCCCGAGCGATAGCTGTGTTCATTGGAGACAAGTTCGCGTTAGACTGACAGCACCCTCCCGAGACGTATCGCCATAGTTGTTGGCCTGTCAGTTCGCGGAGTGGCGTTGTAAGCAGGACATCGACGCCGCGCGTTGAGATGCAGCAGGGACAGCCCTTAATCACATCGGGCGCAGGCCGCGCAAACGCGCGATAGACGGCCTCGAGAGCCCTTTCCAACTGCGCAGTGGCCGAAGTTGTCATCGCCGACATGGTGCCGTGCTCAGCCAATGTCCGCAATGGGGTCGTTAGCGGCTCGTCCGGTTCAAGCTTTGACAGGGGCGTAGCTGCCAGTCGGCTTTCAGCGCAGCCAGCACGATCCCGAGTGTCCTAGATTAGGGTGGAAATCGGACGGTTATTTTGGCGGACTAAACGTATCGATCAAGGCGGTCACCCCGTCCTCGATGCCTTGCTCCATGTCACCCACTTTGAAGCGTGGCATCATCTTCTCGTCGATGACTCTCTGACAAAGTGCGTTAGGCAACGCCTGTTCTAAGCCGTCGCCTACAGCAATCCTGACCTTGCGCTCGTTAGGAGCAACCAGAACGACCACGCCGTCGTCGTAGCCTTTCCGACCGATACCCCATGCGTTCGCCAAATCGCGGGTGTAATCAGCGACATCTCGCCCACCCAATGAATTCACAGTGACGACGACCATCTGATGCTTGGTAGCGTCCTCAAACCGCGCCAGACGGTCGGAGAGTGCTGCTTCCTGCTGTTTGCTAACCACGTTAGCGGCATCGGTCACACGACCGGCAAGGGGGACTGCTGCGCCAGCTGATGCGGAGAAATGCTGTGTATCGCCCGGCTGCGCTTGGCTTGCCGCTTGCCCATTGGAGCACGCGGTGGCGAGTACAATCAGTAGGGAAAAGAGCAACCGCATGGAGCAAATCTGACGACTCATGGTAATGTCTGCAATGGGGTCGTTAGCGGAGGGTCCGCTTTGACGCCTAAGCGGGCCAGAAGCCGCCAGTCCGCCTACGGACCAAATCAGTCATTTCGTTTCGAATGTCGCCCGCACCTCGCCGGGCCATATTCCCGCCCGTTGACCCGCACCCAGCCTTGGTCGTCCATCAGAAGGACGGCGCGCTTCTGCAATGGAGAGAGGTCCGCCGCGATCTGCGGCCCGTGAATCGCTGGATCTAGCATCGCGCCCGGATGGCATAGGCGCCGGGCTGTAGGAAAGGGCCCTTACCGTTCGCGCTTCCCGTCCTCGGTGGTCCAGCCCCGCTCCCAGGCCTGGACCTTTGCGCGCCAGATCCCGACTGTCTCGCCGGTGCTGCCCGGCAGCATGTCCCATTGGTCATAGGGATTACTCGACTTCGGCTCATCACGACCGCGGGCCTCGCGCCCGAGAAGCGCTATCCGATCGAGGTCGCTGGGGTTCTCCATTGCGCCTGACCTCCTCGAAATGTTCGATCTAACTCCGCCGGGCCCCCGCTGATTGTAAAATCGCGACGTTCGCAAAGCTGCCGCTGGCAGGTCAAAGTGATGAAACGTCACATGACTAACGCTGGCCAGCGGGCGTCGGCTCCGCCCGGCGGAGTCCAAGGGCCAAGTACCGCGGGCGACGGTGGCCCGCTAACTGCGCCCTCGCCTAGGTAGTCTCCCTCTTCGCCGGTGCGCTTCCGTTTAACCACGGCCCGGTAGCACGGCGTCAAGCGGGTCGCAGTACTGCGCGCCGGGTGACACCGCTCCCCATTCCAAGCCCGGCGCGCCCATCCAATGATCGAAAGGTCGGGGGGACGTCTGCGCATGATGGTCGCTGAAATCGACAGGCGGGCAGCCGGGGACAAGCGCACGCGCGTCCTTAAAAACGCGCTGCTGCTCGCGCCGGGCGGGAAACAGGTCGTTCGCGTGAAGGACGTCTCCTGTAACGGTGCTCGGATCGAGACCAAAGGCTCTCTTCAACTCGATTGGGACGTAATCCTGGAGCGTGATCCGCTATTCGTCGCCGGGCGCGTGGTGTGGACCCGCGACAACCACGCCGGCCTCTGGTTTTACCGCCCACTCGCCCAGGGCGAGGCCGCATTCTTCCGTCAGGCCGCCGACAAGCCCTGACGCCGGCGTCCGCACCTTGGCTGCGACGCTTGCTCATCGAACCCGGTCCTCGCGCGCCAGAGCCGCAAGTTCGGGAGCGGGCTCTTCCTTGCCGGCGCGCGCCAGCTCTACCGTTAGCGAGCCGCCCGGCAGCAGGCCTAGGACCTGCTCCTCCGGCTTGGTTAGGTACAGCCAGTCGCCCCAGGCGGCGGGCGGCAGGACGACGATCTGCCGATCGTGAAACGGTGCGATGTCCGGGCCGGGTGCGGTCGTCAGCATGGTGAAGGCGGGCTTGGCGCCGTCCTGTTCGCGCCACAGCCCGGCGACTGCGAAAACCGGCGCGCCGGGGAGCGCGAACCGCCACTTCGACTTGGGTGCGGCCTTGCCGGTGAACTCGAAAAAGGCCGATGTCGGGACCAGGCAGCGCTTGCTGTCGCCGAAGTGGCGACCCTCCGAACGGAAATTGAAGACCGGCGACCCGCCCGCGCGCTGCGGTGCGAAGCCCCACGTCATGTCCGCCAGCGCGGTGCCATTGCCGCGCGCGACGAGGATCGGCGCGCTGTCGCGCACCCGGACGTCCGCCGCCTTGGTCAGCAGCGCGGCGTCATTTGCAGCCGGGGGCGGGAAGCCGGCGGCCGCTAGGGCGTCGCAATACGCCTTCCATTCGATATGGCGTTCATAGTCATTACACATGATCGGGAAACGCGGTCGGGGCGCAGCGGCTCCGACGGCTCTGTCAGACCAACGGGGCAACTGCTAGCGGCGCGCGATGTCCCGCAAGTCCCGAGCCAAGCCACCAAGCCCGTTTCTGCGGTTTAATTCGTCGCCCGAGGTGATCCGCCTCGTTGTGATGATATACATCCGCTTGAACTGGGCCTGCAGGAGAGTAGCGAGCTTCGTATTTGATAACGTGACAGTCCGAACTCCTCTCGATTATTCCCCGAAGCAATAGCGATCGATAATCGCTCGGAGCTCTGCTTTCTTTAAAGGTTTGCTGAGGTGACCTTGCATGCCAGCTTCCAAACATTGGGCCACATCTTCGGGAAATGCGTTCGCTGTGATGGCGACGACCGGTAGGCGCTCGGGCGTTATACCTCTTTCTCGAAGCTCACGGGTCGCGCTGAGGCCATCGAGCACAGGCATCTGTATATCCATAAGTACCAAGTCGTACGGCCGACCGGCCTCAGCAGCAGCTTCTATCATCGATACGGCGTTGGCTCCATTTTCCGCAATTTCAAATGCTAGTCCAAGCTGTTTTCCCATCGCGACCATGAGCGCCTGATTGATGGGAACGTCATCAGCTACGAGAACGCGGGCGCCGGTCGGTCCTACGGTTGGCAGTTCGTTTTTAGTCTCGGGGGTCGGGTCTTGTGTTAGCAGCGAGACGGCATTGCAAGGCAGCCTAACGGTAAACGCCGTTCCCATGCCTATTTCACTTTCCACAGATAGTGCCCCGCCCATCAATTCCACCAATTGACGCGTTATGGACAGTCCAAGGCCGGTCCCGCCAAACTCCCGAGAGATCGAGGCATTTGCCTGACTAAATTTTTCAAAAATAACTTCGAGCTGAGCGGCGGCTATTCCCATTCCGGTATCGGAGACACAGAACTCCACCCACTCCTTGCTTTCGCCTGCAACATCAACGGCGATCTCTATCACACCCTGCTGAGTGAACTTGATCGCGTTTCCGACCAGGTTAATAAGAATTTGCCTGAGTCTAAAAGCATCGCCGTGGATTTTGGGCGGGACTGTGTCGCCGATGCGCGCATTGATGACGATACCCTTGGCGGCGGCGGCTGGCTCCATCAGCTGTACGACGTTCCGCAGTTTATGACGCAGGTCGACGGGTCCGCTCGACAACTGCATATGGCCTGCTTCAATTTTCGAAATATCCAGAATGTCGTTTAGCAGTTGCATCATTGATCGACCAGAATCGGCGATCAGCTCAACAAAGCGCCGTTGCTCCGGGTTTAATAAGGTTTCGCTGAGCAAGTCTGTAAATCCAATGACCCCGTTCATCGGCGTGCGAATTTCATGGCTCATGTTGGCCAGAAAATCGGCTTTCGCTCGTTCGGAGCTTTCCGCGGCTTGCCGAGCCGTCGCTAACGCGATCTCACGTTCGTGCCTGTCGGTCACATCGCGAATTGAATCAGTGATCTCTATTACTACATCCTGCTCGTTCCGACGAAATCGAGGGCGCGCTTCAACCCAGCGCGTCGACCCGTCGTTGGTAAGGGCGCGGTACTCGATCGGCAGCGGTGTTGATGCGACGGATGCATTCGCGAACTGCTCCACAACCCTCGCGCGGTCGATCGGATCGACCAGCTCGGAGATCGGCTTACCTATCAACTGGTCGGGATCGTAACCCAAGATCTCACGTACCGAGGGCGAAAGGTAGCGGATGGAAGCGTTTGCGTCGTAGACGGCGATGATGTCGCTCGCGTGATCGGCAAGCAGTCGGTATCGTCGTTCTCGTTCGATCGCTGTTGCAAATAAGCGACGCTCGTCTGTGAGGTCTCTTAAGACGCCGACAAATCCAGTGACCTCGCCGCGACTGTCCTTCTGGCACTCTGCGACCGAGCGCACGCTGCGCTCAGAACCATCGGGCCGCACGATGGTGGCATCGAAGCTCCACCCGTGTCCCGCGGCGGTGTGTCTTTCAATTACGTCCCGGACCCGCTCCCGATCGTCCACTGCGAAAAAGTTTAGCGCATCGTCGAGACTCGGCTGGAACTCGTCTGCGCTGATTCCGTGGATCGCGTAGACTTGTGGGGACCAAAACACCTCAGAAGTAGCTATTCGCAACGTCCAATAGCCGGTTTGCGAAAGTCCTTCGGCAAGATCTAAGATCTGATGTCGTTCATCAAGCTGTTTACGAGATTGCGTGAGCAAGACCTGATCTACGACGAGGTCAGCCAGTGCAAGCAAGTGTGCGAGGTCCTTGTCGCTCGGCCGGGATCTCGCGACTGTGTCGATGACGCACAAGGTCCCAAGGTTTGCACCACTCTCGGTCGTAAGAGTGGCGCCGGCGTAGAACCTAATGTTGGGGTCGCCGGTAACTAGCGGATTTGCAGCAAAGCGGGGGTCCTTGGTGGCGTCTTCGACCACCATCACTTTTCGCGGTCCTAGTTCGATCGCGTGGTGGCAAAAAGCCCACTCGCGTGGCGTCTGGTCCACGTCGAGCCCAATGCAGGACTTGAACCATTGCCGATCCTCATCCACGAGCGAGACGAGGGCAATGGGAGCGCTGAAATAGCTCGCGGCCATCGCCGCAACACGATCAAATCTGGCCTCAGCGGCCGTGTCCAACACGCCAAATTGGTGGAGCGCGCGAAGCCGAGAAAGTTCATCCACGTTTGCACTCCTCTAGAGCTGCGCTTCATCCGCGGCTGACTTATAAGCCCGTCACCCTGGCTCTGCTACACATCGAACGTCATTTACGAGTAGGTGAGGCAAGTAAACGTCAGCGCAAATTGAGGCCCAATAATACCCCGCCAATTGTTTAAAACTGTATTCGATTGAGCCAATTATGCGCCCTTGGAAGCGGCCAACCTTCCGAACTAGCTGGACGCGAGTACACCGGCGGGATAGGCGACGGAATGGGCACTAACAGTCTCAGTCAGTCCTGCCACGCAGAGCTGCGGCCGATCCTTGATACGGTCCTCGATGCTGTTGTGGTTATCAATTTGGACGGGGACGTCGTCGCTTGGAATTCGGTGGCCGAGCATATCTTTGGCTGGCCGTCGCAGGTAACGATTGGGCAGTCGCTTGCGGGGCTTTTGGTTCCATCTGAGCACCGCGAAGCTCATAACGCGGGTATCAAGCGCCTCCTCGCGGGCGGAACGCCTCGCGTTCTCAACCGCCTGATCGAAATTTCAGCCTTGACGGCTCGCGGGGACCAGATCCCTGTTGAGCTTTCGATCACGACGACACAAACGTCCAGCGGACCGCTGTTCATTGGCTTCCTCCGGGACATCACGGCCAAGAAGGATGCCGACAAGGCGCTGCAGCGCCAAGCAAGCGAAGCGCAGTTGATGTTCGATGTCGCTCGCCTCGCGGCAGAAGCAGACTCTTTCGAAAGCGCCCTCGAAAAAGTTCTGGCGTCGATTTGCCAAGTGTCGGGCTGGGCGGTCGGCCACGCATTTGTCGTGTCGGATGCTACGACACCGCACCTGATCTCAACGTCGATCTGGTATGAGGAAGCGCCGGGAGCGGCTGATGCGATGCGCTGCGCAACTGCAGGCATTGAGTTCGCTCCCGGCGTAGGCTTGCCGGGCACAATCCTGGCATCCGGTGAGCCCGCGTGGGTCGCGGATTCTGATAACGACGGCAACTTTCCTCGCGCGAGTGCGGGCTTCCGCGGCGCGTTTGGCTTTCCATTGAAGGCGGGCGACCGGATCATTGCTATCTTGGAGTTTTTCAGTCGAACCCCCAGTGCTCCAGATGCGTCCCGTTTGCTGACAGTGCGAATTTTGGGTGAGCAGATCGGTCGCCTGTTCGAGCGCCGGCGGCGGGAGGATCGCGAACGGGTTCTTTTGCATGAGCTGGACCACCGGGTGAAGAACTTGCTCATGGTCGTACAGGCTATTGCCACCCAGACCTTCCGCAAATCAGCCTCAGCCGAAGAAGGTTTGGTTTCCTTTTCGGGACGATTGAAAGCGTTGGGAGAAGCCCAAGATTTGTTGCTCGGGTGCGAATGGACGAACGTAAACCTGCGCGATCTAATTGAAAATGGAATACGAGGCTCAGGCAATGACGTCGGCAGTTTTGAGATAAAAGGACCTGAAACAAATATCAGTCCGGATCACGCAGTTCCGACCTCGCTCGCGGTCCATGAGCTATGCACAAACTCCGTCAAATACGGTGCGCTTTCCGTGCCCGAAGGACGCATTTGTATTTCTTGGGAGGTTGACGCAAACCAGCGAGAGGTGCGTTTCCAGTGGCGGGAATTCGGAGGCCCCCCCGTAGTTGCGCCCAGCCGTAAAGGGTTCGGTTCGACGCTCCTCGGGTCGCATTTCGCATCAGCTTTGGGCGGCAATGTTCAGATCGAGTACGCCCGAGATGGCCTGGTCTTTCTCGTTCGCTGGCCTCTTACTGAAGTCAGGCGCGAGACGTAGCCGCGCATTTTCCTGAAGGTATTAAAGCGCAGAAATACGCGAATCATCAGCGTTTCTAGGCGGAAGCGTTCGGCTGATTGGTAACCAACAGGTTGGCCATGGCGGTGACCAGCTCCGCACTAGCAAACGGCTTCTGTAAGACGATGCTTTGCGGAACGCCGTTCGCTGACCACTCCCAAGCGCTATCTCCCGTCACATAAACGACGGCCAGACTTGCAAACTTTTCCCGAGCGCAATGAGCGACTTTCCATCCAGCTGGACCGGCTCCCAGGCGAATGTCCGTGACTAAGCCGCGCAGGCTTCCAATTTGCTCTATCTGCTCGATAGCCTCTTGCCCGTGCGCCGCTTCCAACACCTCATAGCCGCCCTCCTTCAGGGCTTCTACAATCGAAAGGCGGATTAACGCTTCGTCTTCCACGACCAGGATCGGCGGAACGTCGTCCATAACTTCCCTCGAGGCGAGGGAGAATGTGACTCTCCCACTAGCATCGGACACAACCAGATGTTGGGCTCCTCTACGCTGCGACAATCTGAAAACACAACATTTAAGGTCTGAACTGGGCGCCCAATAAGCTGTGGCGTAGAGGACCGGTGCAAAGCGGTCGGATTACGACGCGGTCAAGGGTGGGGCAGACCCAATGGGGCAGAGGCAATTCGCAGAGCGGTACCTCACTGACGGGAAACGTTCTCCCAAGAAAACCGTCTCGGAAATCCGCCCTTATAGGTCCGCACGGCTCTGTCAGACTAAATGCACCGCTCGTTAGGGGCTGACGCTTAGGGCGGGGCGCAGCCGCCCTGGCTGAGTGGCAATCCTTGATGGCCTGACGTCACGCTGCCCTAGCGACAGCTCCGCCCATCGGAGGCAAATTCGCATTAGACTGACAGCACCCGATCGAGCCATCGGCCTTCTCGCCGATCTAGCGACGGCCATCTGCACGCACTTGGCCGGTCGGCAGGTAGGAGCCCCATTGCTTGAACAGGAACGGGACGCCGGCGGCGGCGCACTGTTCGCGCAGGGCGCGCGCGCAATCGGGGTGCATCGGCGGGCGCGGGGGCCGCTTTCGCCGCCGGCTACGATCCAGTCCAGCGCGGCACGTTGCGGTGGCAAGCTGGGGACCGCGCTCCCGTCCATGCGGAGCACGCCACGATGATAGCCGGTCAGGGCGTCCAGTTTGACGTTCGAGCACGCGACGTGCGGCCTGTCGGGGATGCCGACCGCCCGGAGATCAACCCGTCCCAGCAGCTGTTCGCAGGAAAGCCAGCGGACGGCGGCGAGGGTGGCGAGCAGGTCGGGGATGCGCTCGTCGGCGCGGGTCTGGTCCTCGATGCTGACGCCGAGCCATACGTTCGGGAGGTGGCGCTCGACGGGCAGACCGGCCAGTTGGAGAAAGCGAACGGCCGGGCGTCCGATATCCTCGCGATCATCAGCCGCTGCGAAGCGCGCGACCGCGCCGCGGTGAAGGCGAGCCGGCCGAAGGTGCTGGGGGTGTTCCGATGCGAATAATGGATTCATCCGCAATGCATAATGAGTTGACGCTCCGCAGTTGAAGTAACGGCGAAAGGGAACTGGGTGCACGTGTGAATCGCCTTTTGGAAGCCGTATGTGAATAGGCGTTGCCTGCCATAGCAACTGCAAATATGAACAAGCCGACAGCACTCTTGCCGGCTGTCGTAGACAGGGGAGCTTCAAAATGGTGGACGCCGCAGAAGTAGACCAAATCAAGGCAAAAACTTTGGAGATGTTGGGCAAGCCCGACCTCGACACATCCTACATCACTCACCAGTCCGTTCAGTCAGATCGAGACCTTGCAGGCCCCAACGCCGCTGAGAAATTCACGAGCGATGACGGAAAGCGCGTCTTTTATGTCTGCAACGCTCGTTACGGAGAATATCAGGGTCAGCAGGGTTATTTTTTCGACTACGGAAATAATATCTTCGATCCCGGTTGGGCTTGTTTCCACGATAATATTGACTTCGTGCCTTTCGATAGTTGGGACCATGATTACCAAGGCGTATGCCCCGACGGTTACGAATGGTGGTCTCTAACCGAAAGGTGATCGCAATCGCAGCTATGCTGGGACGCCGAAGTCCACTTCGCCATGTGCAGCATATCTAGCGCCAAGCCGGCTAAGTCGGCGATTAAACGATGCCAGGCACGCTGACGATCACCGGAGCGCGACCTTGGAAGCCGATAGAATTCTTTGCCTCGACCCGTCCGTTTGCGATCCACGGACAGGGAAACGCCAGTGGCCTAGTGGCCGCTGGCGTTTTTCGTTCGGCCCGCCCGCTTAGCAGGCGCTCGACAAGCTATTCCGAAGGCTCAGCTCGATCATACCCGGTCTCATCTCGCCGACATCATTGATAACGGTGCTTCTAGCCCCCCGGCCAAGGGGCAGGATATCAGAGACATCTGCACAGTCGCCTCGAGATCGAGGAAGCCGCGCGAATAAGAGATATGAAAGCAAGGTCCCGGACTTTCTTGGCCTGTGCAGCAATAAAACCAGGTTCTAAATCCTAACTCACCAAGGTAGCAAGTCTTAGCGGCGGCTCTGGGTCCATGGGGGAGGCTCATTGAAGGTGCCGCACTTCGGGCATTGGAAGACGACCTCTTGGACTTGTTCGACGCCAACATCTTTCAAGATGACGCGCTTGCAGCGTCCGCATCGGAAGGTGGCGGTTCCAGCACCTGAGATCATGGGCCCGCCGGCGGCTGCGGCTTCGGGAGTTAATGCTAAGACGGACCGCGTGCCTTCTTCAGGCGCAGGAATTGGCATCATGTCGAACTGGGCCATAAGCTCTCCGAATCGAAGAAAAGCGATGCTAGCGCGCTGGCGAATGTTTGACTAATTATGGCGCCGGCTCGAAAGCGGCGCGACGCGGCGCGTGCGAGGGTGGCCGCTAATGCGGCGCGCGACGGGTCGATGCTGGTCGGGCAAACTTCAGCGCAACCCGAGCTGCCGCGAGGCAAGGAAGAGTATAGCGACGCCCGTCAGGACGATTCCTCCTGCAGCCAACCAGCCAATGACGCGTAACCGAGAAGGTGCCGTCTCGGGTTCGGTCCGGGTCGGCGGCGTGTGCCGCTTAAGTGGGTTCGCCAGTCCCAACGCGGCAATATCTCGCGGTGCTTTGTCGGAGCCGGGGTCACTATCGGTCATCCGGGACACCTCGAAGTCTAGGTGCCGCAAGGGGCGCAGCGACAGTGTCGTTGCCGGCATCGCAGTCGGCCTTCAATTCGAACTGATGGTCGTCATACATGCTGTCATAACGCCGGAGGGGTGTCTTCGGCCCCGCTTTCCGCTTAGGTAATCACCACACCGCTGCTGTCGCGTTCGTTTAACCGCGCTTCGCTAGCAAGGCGTCAAGCGGGTCGCAGTACAGCGCGCCGGGTGACACCGCTCCCGATCCAGCCCGGCGCGCCCCATCCAGTGATCGACAGATCGGGGAGCCTGCGCATGATGGTCGCCGAAATCGAGAGGCGCGCAGGTGCCAGAAAGCGAACCCGCGTCCTCAAGCGCGCGATTCTCCTGGCGCCGGGCGGCGCTCAGGCGGTTCGGCTGAAGGACGTCTCCTGTGCCGGCGCCCGGGTCGAGATCCACGACGCCGTCCAACCCGACTGGGACGTGATCCTGCAGCGTGGTTCAGTGTTCGTGGCCGCGCGCGTCGTCTGGGCCCGCGACGACCACGCCAGCATCCTGTTTTACAGGCCACTCGCAGAGGGTGAGTCCGTGTTGCTGCTTCGGCCCGGCGACAAGGCCCGACCGGGCTCTGTCAGACCAACGGGGCAGCTGCTAGCGGCGCGCGATGCCGCGCAAGTCCCGAGCCAAGCCACCAAGCCCGTTTCTGCGGTTCAACTCCTCGCCCGAGGTCATTCGCCTCGTGGTGATGATGTACGTCCGCTTCCCGCTGTCGCTCCGCAACGTAGAGGACCTGCTGTTCGAGCGCGGCATAGATATTTGCCATGAGACGGTGCGGCTCTGGTGGAACCGTTTCGGGCCGCTGTTCGCGGGCGGCATCGGCCGGCAGCGGGTGAGCCGCATGCGCGGTTTCCGGCAGTGGCGCTGGCATCTCGACGAGGTGTACGTGAAGCTGAACGGTGAGATGGTCTATCTTTGGCGAGCAGTCGATCAGGAAGGCGAAATCCTCGAGAGCTACATCACCAGGACCCGCGACAAAGCAGCCCCGCTCCGCTTCATGAAAAAGGCGCTCAAGCGCCACGGATCGCCGGAGAAGATCACGACCGACGGCCTGCGCTCGTACCGCGCAGCGATGAATGAGCTCGGCAACGCTGAGAAGCAGGAGATTGGGCGCTGGGCGAACAACCGGGTTGAGAACAGCCACCTTTCGTTCCGACGACGGGAGCGCGCCATGCTTCGGTTCCGGCGAATGAAGACCCTGCAGAAGTTCGCTTCAGTCCACGCCAACGTCCACAACCATTTCAATCAGGACCGCCACCTCGTCGATCGACAGACTTACAAGCAACGCCGCTCAGCCGCACTGGCTGAGTGGCAACTGGTCATGGGCTGACGATTGCACGATCTAGCGATAGCTCCGCCAATCGGAGACAAGTTCGCGTTAGACTGACAGCACCCTTCCGGCAATTCCACCTGTTGGTCGGCTAACGCCAGCACCTGCCCGTCCCTGAACAGAGCCTGCGCGCCGCTGGCGGCCAGCGCATGAACTTCCTGTGCGGGCGTGAAGAAGGACGGCAGCGACAAGTGCGGAAGCCCCGCTGCCATCAGCGCAAGGTCGAGGACGACCTCGTCCAGCCCATGGTCGCCGCCATCTGCGACAGCGCGACCGGCGATCAGCGAAGCGGTAAGCTCGGCTGCGCGGGACGCGACCAATTTTTCCAACCGCGCATAATCGCAGACCCCGTCTACGACGGTGTCGACCGCGATGCGGGCCGGATCGGAGGCGGCCCGCATCTCGACCGCGGCAACAATCGTGTTCATGCGCAGAGCCGCCGCTGGCGGCGCGCGGCGAACTTGCGCAGCGCGGCCTGTCCTACAGCGATGGCAGCAACGCAGACCTTGGGATCGAGAGCGTAGTAAGTGCCCCAGTCAGCCTGCGCGTCACCAAGCCGGGCGGCGTTGGCATCGCCAATAGCGACAATCGGCACGCCGATGCGAGCGAACATGGCGCGCAGTGGCGCGGTTAGAGTGGAGACCGCCACTTCGCGGCCACCGCCCAGATCGTTGGCCGCGTCGGTCCACAAGTCGATCATGGCGAAGGCGCCAGTCGAGGCGAAGTTGCCAATCTCTACGATCTGCCCCCGCTCGACCGGGCGGCCGAGCGCCTCGGTCGCAGCAAGTTCGATCGGCCGATCGAGGTATCGTTCGAGGAACAGCGCCTCATCACCGCAGCGGTTGAAGCCCAGCGCCGCAGCCGGTTCACCGCTGCGCTCCGCGACCAGATAGCTTGAAAAGCCCTTACGCAAACTGGCGCCGAACGCACGCCGATAGCACTTTCGAATCAATGCGAACCCGCTGTCCGTCAACGTAATCTCCACCCGGCCGCTTGCGTGCGATCAAGCGTATGACGCCGACGAATCGGGCCATCCGCAGTAGTCGTCGTTCGATTTCTTGCTCACCTGTTTAGTTCTCGACCGGCTCAGTGCGGAGGCGGGGGTCGTCGGTAAGACGGGCCGAAAGGCTGCAATTAGGGCGAGAAGCGGGCGGTTCGAGCAGATATCGCTGTGCGCGCAGAACGCAGAGTTGCACCCTGCGGCGACTAGGTGAGTTCAATTGACAAGCCAGAACCTCCTGATACTTTTTTGCAAAGTTCGGGACGTCCAAGGGGAATTTCATGCTGCGAAAATCGGGCGGATGGGCGGCGATTACGTTCCTATGGCTTGCCTGTATCCCAACTGCTTCGGCGCAAGACCTGACCAGCACTCAGCTTTTAGAAAAGTTCAATCGGGTCGTACTCGCGGGCAGTCGCGTCGGTTTCTGGGACCGCGGAATATGGATGGGCGATGTCGTTGGCGCTTCAACGACGGGGCCATGCGCAAGTAACTTGATACTCGAGGGCGGTACAAATGGGCGTATTACAGAAACGATAGCATGGGAAGAAATCTCGCTACTGGGAACCAAAGCAGAAGTGGGTGTCACGCTACACGATTCGTGGCGGGACGTAAAGCTGATGAAAAGAGGCTCCGACTTCAAAGAATTCGTAGAGCTAGCTTGGGCCATTTCGAGCGCTTGCTCGCACTGAACATGGCTGTGGTCCCAACGACTAGTGCTATAAGCTGACCAGTCGCAATTGTCTTCTCTGACATGGACCGTATACCTTGAAACTTGTGCTACGCACTGATCCGGATTGCAGCCGATCGTGATGAGTCCGCAAGGGGGTCGTTAGCGGCTGGTCAGGTTCGACGCCTTAGCGTGCCAGAAGCCGCCAGTCCGCAACCCGCCCAATTCCAGAAACTTTCGACTTAACCTGGCGGCTCTGTCAGACCAACGGGGCAGCTGCTAGCATCGCTTGATGCCGCGCAAGTCCCGAGCCAAGCCGCCGAGCCCGTTTCGCAGGTTCAATTCGTCGCCCGAGGTCATCCGCCTCGTTGTGATGATGTACGTTCGCTTTCCGCTGTCGCTGCGGAACGTAGAGGACCTACTATTCGAACGCGGCATCGACGTCTGCCACGAGACGGTAAGGATGTGGTGGAACCGGTTCGGGCCGCTATTCGCCGGCGATATCCGCCGTCAGCGGGTGAGCCGGATGCGCGGCTTCCGACAGTGGCGATGGCACCTCGACGAGATGTACGTGACCCGAAGGGCGGCGAAGCCAACCTCAACGGCGAGATGGTCTACCTGTGGCGCGCAGTGGACCATGAAGGCGAGATCCTCGAGAGCTACATCACAAAGAGCCGCGACAAGGAAGCGGCGCTAAGCTTCATGAAAAAGGCGCTCAAGCGCCACGGATCGCCGGAAAAGATCACCACTGATGGGCTTCGATCGTACCGTGCGGCGATGAACGAGCTCGGCAACGCCGATAAGCAGGAGGTCGGCCGGTGGGCGAACAACCGGGTCGAGAATAGCCACCTGTCGTTTCGGCGACGAGAGCGGGCAATGCTTCGCTTCAGGCGAATGAAGACTCTTCAAAAGTTCGCCAGTGTCCACGCCAACGTCCACAACCACTTCAATCAGGAACGCCACCTCGTCGATCGAGAGACTTACAAGGAACGCCGCTCAGCCGCCTTGGCTGAGTGGCAATCGGTCATGGGGTAGGGGGGGCGTCACCTGGCGACAGCTGCGCCAATCGGAGACTTGTTCGCATTAGACTGACAGCACCCGCGGAGGGTATCGGCGTCGAGGAGGTCCCAGGCGGGTCGGCTCTCTATTGCGGTTCATCTGTCTATTACTAGTGGGCCGGCCATGCGCCGCCTGAGTGCGGCGGGCGGCTGGTCCCTCATTGCCCAAAGCGGCGCTCTGAAATAGGCTGAAATTGATAGGGTCACGGCCCGCAATCGTGGAATCCGGTTCGTGGTCAGTCAGCTGAGCTTCCTCCTTGAATCGTCCGACGCGCCGGGGGAGCTGCTTCCCGGGCTCTGTCAGAGCAAATGCACCGCTCGTTAGGAGCTGACGCGTAGGGCAGGGTGCATGCCCCGCAAACGCAAGCCCGACAGCCCATTCCGCTGCTTCAACTCGTCCCCCGAGGTGATCCGCCTCGTGGTGATGGTGTACGTGAAGTATCCTCTCAGCCTGCGGAACGTTGAGGATCTGCTGTTTGAGCGCGGCATCGACATCTGCCACGAGACGGTAAGGATGTGGTGGAACAGGTTCGGCCCACATTTCGCTGGCGATATCCGCCGCCAGCGCGTGAGCCGGATGAAAGGCTTCCGGCAGTGGCGCTGGCATCTTGATGAGATGTACGTGACCCGAAGGGCAGCGAAGCCAAGCTCAATGGCGAGATGGTCTACTTGTGGCGCGCGGTCGATCAGGAAGGCGAAATCCTCGAGAGCTTCGTGACCAGGAAGCGGGACAAGGCCGCGGCACTCAGCTTCATGAAACGCGCGCTAAAGCGCTACGGATCACCCGAAGCGATCACCACCGATGGCCTGCGTTCCTACGGCGCAGCGATGACCGAGCTGGGCAACAGAGAGAAGCGCGAGGTGGCGCGCTGGGCCAACAACCGGGTGGAGAATAGCCACCTGCCATTCCGACTACGGGAGCGGGCGATGCTGAGGTTCCGACAAATGAAGTCGCGTCAGAAGTTCGCCAGCGTCCACGCCAACGTCCACAACCACTTCAACCAGGAACGCCACCTCGCCGACCGAGAGACGTACAAGGCCCGCCGCTCAGCCGCCCTGGCTGAGTGGCAATCGCTTATGGCCTGACGTCACGCTGCCGTAGCGATAGCTCCGCCAATCGGAGACAAGTTCGCATTAGACTGACAGCACCTCGGTCAACAATCCTGTGATGACCCTGTTTAGTGGCCGGCTTGGGCGCGCGGCGCGCGAGCCCTGTGGCCGATCGCGGACTTAGAACCCTTCCCGCGCGTGAAAACAAATACCATTATGAAGCTGATTGCCGCCGCAGCGGTGAGCCAAAGCCCAGGCGCGGCCTTATTTCCGGTCGCGCCGATCAGGTAAGTCGAAATCGCGGGGGTGAAGCCGCCGAATACGGCGGTGGCGAGGCTGTAGGCGAGAGAAAATCCCGTTGTGCGTACGTGCTTGGGCATGATCTCCGTCAAATGCACGATCATCGCCCCATTGTAGCCCGCATAAATCGCCGCCAGCCACAGGTCGACCGCGATCAACCGGCCTAGTGATGGCTCTGCAACCATCCATTGTAGGGCTGGATAGCCGGTCAGCACTGCCAAGCCTGCGCATGTAAGCAGGATCGGCACGCGGCCAATCCGGTCCGATAACGCGCCGGCAACCGGCAGCAAGATGAAGTTCGTCACGCCAACCAAGAGCGTCACAAACATAGACTTGGCAGGGGGGTGGTGATGATGGGCGCCGACGCCCACGTTCCCTCCCGCTCGCAACTGCTCGGCGACGCTGCCGGCCCCGAGACGAAGGACGCCTACTCGCTCGAGAAGCACGTTCCCGCTGACGCTTCGCCCACCTTCCTTTGCGCCGCCGGGGATGATCGCGTCGTGTCGCCGGTGAACAGCCTAGATTTCTACCGGAGCCTGTGGCGGGCCGGCGTCAAGGCAGAGCTCCATATGTTCCAGAAGCCACGGCTTCGTCAGCGTGCTCCCCGCCTCGGAGCCGGCCTCGAGTTGGGCCGGAGCTGTTCGCGAAATTCGCGCGGCACAACGGCTTCTGGTAGGGGGACGGCGCTCGGTCGGACCACCGAAATACGGCTTGGCCAGCGTCGATCCGCAGACCTTCCTGCGCACGCCCGAAGGAGAGCGCGGCCGTTTTGGGCGCGATCGCGCGCGCGAATGCGGTCGAGTGAGGCGCACACGGCGCCACGCGCGGCATACGTCGTGGCGGGGCGCTCCGGCTCCGCTGCCCCCATTGACGAGGGCGGTTGGGGGCACGCATAACCGTGCCTCCGATCCCGTCGCCGGAGGAACCGATGAAGTCCGCATTCTGCTTCGCCGCGGCTGTCGCATTGGCTTTTCCGGCGCATGCGCAAGCTCATCAGGCCGTCGTTCAGTCGGTTACCGTATCAGGCATTGTCTTGAGCGCATGCCGGGCCGGGCAATCGCAGGTGCTGTTCCAGGAAGGCCGGACGATTCGGCTCGAAACCGGGGGAATATGCCGAAACCAGCTTGGCTACGAGGTCAGCCTTTCCCGCTCGGCGGCGCTTGCGGGCGCAACGATCTATCTCGACGGGCGATTGGTAGCCGGTTCGCAGGAGGCACACGGTGCCGCCGCTGGCGCCGCTGTGGGCACTCTCGGCCTCAAGATTTCTCCCAGGCTTTAGGGCGCGCCGCAGACCGCGCCGTTTTGCGGCGCGAACAGCGGGGTCAACGTCACGGTCAGCGCATCCTGGTAATTGGGCGCCGGCAAGCGGCCAATGCCGCCTTCCTGCAACGTCACGCTAAGCGGGATCCGGATGCCCTGGTTGGGCGCGGTGCCGTCTAGACCGGCGCGCGAGCACACCTGGGTCACCGCCGCCGTATTCGCGGCGTCGCGGGACTGGCCCAGGAACGATGCACGGTATTTCATCGCCTGGGCGGCAAGCGCGGGATTGCCGCCCGGATATGTCAGCCGGTAGCCGTTCTGCGATCGCATCTCGACCGAATAAGGCCCCGAGCTGGCCACCCGGATATAGCCGGTCTTGGTGCCGGGGTCGGTGGCGACCTGCACGTCGGATTTGAGCCCGACTTCTCCGAAATCGAGCGCCGGGCCCACATAGCTGGCCTGCAAGGCACTCAGGACGTTGACGTTGATCTGGATTGCGCCGGTCAGCTTGGCAGGGGTGACCACGTCCGTCATGCCGCCGGTGCCGAGGCAGACG
The DNA here is from genome assembly GCF_049354825.1 of Parablastomonas sp. CN1-191. Lineage (GTDB taxonomy): Bacteria > Pseudomonadota > Alphaproteobacteria > Sphingomonadales > Sphingomonadaceae > Novosphingobium. The sequence goes on from NZ_CP186480.1 coordinate 2,615,530, forward strand.
TACTGGATGTCGAACTTGATCGGATCGCCGGCCGACAAGTTGACGTTGGCGGGCACCGTCACGACCAGGTTGAACGGCGTCGACTGATCGGGCGCAGAAGCACCGCCGAACCGGTAATAAATCTCCCCCGCGGCGATTGAACCGTTGATCGGATGGCCGCCCGTCGCGCCGTCGGTATAAACCACGCTGGTACCGTTATAGACGACGTCGTAGCGCGGCGATCCGACCGGCGTGGTCAGCACGAAGTTGACCGACTGCGTCTTGGCGCCGCCGCTGGCGTAGCGGGTCAGGGTCAGCGGCACGGTGATCTGCGTCAGCCCGCTGGCGGCGAACGGATCGTAGGTGATCGATGTGGCAGCCTGGGCCTGCCCGGTCACCCCGCAGGCGACGGCCCAGGCGCGGCCCGAGGAGAGCAGGACTGCGCCCGCGATCAGCAACGCGGCGGCACTGGAAAGAGTTCTCATCGCTTTGAATCACCTGTCGAGGGCTTGAGGTCGCCTGTGCGAAGCACACCTTCGGTTGCGGCCGGCACGTCAAGAATGAAGCTGCTTCTAAGGTCGTCGACCATGTCGATCCGCCACTTCCCGGGTGCGAGCCCGGCAGCGCCGAACCGTCCGTCGCGGTTCGTGAAGACGCTGACCGGAGCGCGGTCGGGATGGGCCAGTTCAGTGGCAGTGCCCGTCATCAGCGCGATCGGATCGCCATCGCGATTGACCAGGCGGCCGATCGCGGTGACGCCGTATTGCGAGCCGACCTGGAGCACGTAGCCGCTGCGGTAGGGGGGATAGAGGCGGAACGAGCCCTGGCCGAGATCCACCCCGCTGGGCGCGGCCGGCACGTCGACCGCAATGGTCCGTTCCGAATAGGCGCTCAGTCCCGGCTGGATCGCGGTGCCCAGAATGCCCGTGCGCGCGGTCGTGCCCACCGCCGAAGGATCGACATCGATCGATGCTCCTTTGAGGGAGCGGTGACCGCGCACGATCGCGAAGCTGTCGTAGATCGGCCGTCCGATCGAGAACGCCCCGTCAGCGAACGCCAGCGACGAGGCCGCCCGTAGCGTGGTGCGCTGGCCGAGCGAGCGGCCGAACACGTTCTCGAACGTGCCGAAGTGGCTAAGACCCAGTTCGGCGCGATTGGTGTAGAGATTGCCCGCAACGTTGACGCCCGAGCCGAAATCGCTGTGCTCGACATCGGCGGTGACATTGTATGCTCCGATCCCTTGCCCGCGCAGAGTGTTGTAGGACAGCTGCGTGCGATTGAACCGGGTGTCGTAATCTGCCCGTGCGTTGGAATAGGCGCCAAGCCGCAAGGTTGCCGAGAATAGGGCCGAGATCCCGCGCCCAAGGCTGTCGCGCTGCCAGCGCACGTCTCCGGTCAGGTTGATACGGTCGCCCGCCCGCCAGCCCAGCGTTCCCCGCGCGTTCGAGAAATCGCGCTGGCCGCCGCGACCGCGCGAAAAGCGCCCATCGAGTCCTCCGTAAAGGCGATCGGAGAAGGCATGCGAATAGCCGCCGCCGGCTTCCCAGGCGAACGGATTGGACGGCAAGCGCGTTCCAAGGACGCCGAACTGCGCGCTCCGCCGTTCGGCGAACAGGTTAAGCGCATCGGCCTGGCCGCCGCCGCGCTGGATCAGGCGCTGGAAGGTGATCAGCGTGGCGCTTCCCCAGCCATAGTCCTTGATGTTCGATCCCGACAGGTTGGCCCCGAACGTGCCGAACCCGGTCGACCATACCGCCTCGACCCCTGCCATGCGCGATCGGCCATCGCCCTGGCCATTGGCGCCCAGTGTCAGCGCCTCGCTGATGCCGCGGCGAATATAGCCGGTGACCGCGCCGTCACCCGAATAGCGCAGGCCGCTTGCCCCGGTCAGTGCGTTGACCCCTGCATAAAGGCCGAACTCGGCCAGTCCTTTGCCGAGCTGCGACTGATCGAGGAAGACATTGAAGCGCACCATTTCGCTGCGCCCCGCGTCGTCGAGGATCGACAGCCGCACGTCGTTCGCGCCTTGGGCGAAGGGAAAATCGCGCAAGTCGTAGTTGCCGGGATCGAGCCGCAGGCGGCGCACGACCTGGCCGTTGACCTGGACTTCGACCGTCGCCGGCCGGTCGAGCCGGAACGTGCGGCCACCGCGCGGACGCGCAATTGTTTGCGGCTGGAGCGTGCTGTAGGAGCGGAACAGCGACACCCCGGCAAGCTGCGGCCCGCCCTGGAAGCCGCGCCCGACCGGCTCGAGATCGCCGGCGGTGAAGCGTATTACGTGGTTCTGGTCATCGAACACGGCCCGGCTGCCGAGGCGCTGGAACCGTGCGCCCGCGGCGCCCGGCTGCCAGATCGCCTCGCTCTGGAACACGGTGCCGAGCACCCGCGCGGCGCCGTCGAGATACATCGTCGGCGACTGGAAACCGCCGTCTCCGTACAGGTAATCGAGATTGGCGCGGATGTTGACGTAGGCGCTGACGGTCGCCGGGACGACGAACGTGCCAACCCGTTCGCGGTCGAGCGGGGTTACTTGCAGCGCCCGGCTGGCGCGCCGCTCGCTGGCGATCACAAGGTCGAGCGCAAGTTCCTGCGGGTTGTAGCGGATCTGGATTCCGGCCCTGGCGAAAGCATCGGCCGGGATTGCCTGATCTCCGGGAAAACTCCCCCGCAACGTGCGCAGGACATCCGCGCTGACCACGGAGGCGAGGATATCGAGAAGCCGGTCGGCGGGAAACGAAACCTTGTCCTGCGTATCGATGGTGACCGCGATGTCGCCCAGGTAGGCGGCGCCGTCGCGCGCCGGTACGGTCAGGACGACGGTACGCTTGCCCGGATTGAGGCGCCCGGCGGCGTCACCGGGTGCGCGCTCCAGCGTTATGCGGCGCTCCAGCGGCTGCGTGACGCCGCCCGGCTGGGCCAGCGCGGGCGTGCCCAGCAGCACCAGCGCGGCCGCGCCCGACCGCAGATATGCACCCCCCCGCGCCACGCATCACCCCTCGGGCGTGAATTGCACGTCGAGGGTTCCGGCCGCGCTGGGCAATTCGACGGGCACGGTGACCTTGCGGGTCTGGCCCGCGCCGATCAGCCCGTAGCCGATGATCTGCTGCACTTCCGGCCCGGCAAGCGAACGGCGAAAGATTTCCTTGCCGGCGGCGTCGCGCTCGATGATCCGCATCCGTCCCTGGGACAGGAAACCGTGCGTATTCGACGGGTTGCTGACTGTTAGGGAGACGACCGGCTTGCCCGCGTCGGAGGTGACGATCGCTGCCTGGTCGACCTTGATTGCCGGCTTGCCGCCTTGCGGGGCGATGCTGACAAGGACCTGGAAATTGTACAGCACCTGGACGCTGGCATCGCCTTCGGCCCGTTTCACCGGCAACTGCGCGACCGTGACGTAGTAATGCTTGCTGGTCGCCAGCTGCGGATCGCCGACGTACTGAACGCGGAACGACTGGGTCTGGCCGGGCTGGATCAGCGCCTGGGGCGGAAAGATCAGCAGATCGTCGGTTTCCTTGCCCGATGGACGCATCGTTCCGTCCGCCATGACAATTTGCTCGGCACGCAGTTCAACGGCGAGCGGGGCGGCGAAGGTGTTGGTCACGGTGATGACCTGCGTCATTCCGCGGCCCTGCGTCTGGAGGTCGAGCACCACCGGCTGCACCGTCATCGCCAGCGCGGCGCTTACCTGAGTGCAGGCCAGCAGGACGGCGGCGAAAGCCTTGCTCAGGAACGAATTCACGCTGTCTCTCCCACGGTTCAGGCTGACGCCTATGCCGCAAATGGTTGAACTTATGAAAACTAAAGCGCCGGGCTGACCGTGACCGTGAGGGTATCGGTGTACGTGCCTGCCACCATCGTGCCGGATCCGATGTACGCCGGGGCGCTGACGCGCAGGTAGGACCCGGTTACGTTAGTCGATGCCGCGCCAAGGCGCAGGCCCTGGGTCAGGCTGGCAGTGCCTGCGAACGAGCAGGCACCGCCGCTGGTCAGGGCCGACGCATCGCAGCTGGCCTGCGCAGTCGTGCCGTCTGAGGCGACCAGCTTGAGCTCGACGCTATAGGCAGCGCGGTTGACATACCCGCTTGGCGCGTCGGCTGAGGCGGCAAGGCCGCCGTTGGCCGAGATCACCGCCACGCGGGCCGGGCCGGTGCAGTTGAGCCGGAAGGCGAAATCGTTCGAGAAACCGAGACGATCGAAATCGTCCTTGGCGAACGTGCCGGTCGGGGCGCCGGCGTCGGCGAAGCCGCAGCTGCCACCGACCGATGCGGTGACCGGTATCGTCAGAACCAGCGGCGACCCGCCTGCATAGACCGTTCCCGCGGTGTCGGCATAGGCAACCTGGGCGACCCCGCCGCAAAGCACGGCTGCCACGCACATTATGAGGAAACGCAGTGTGGCTGCCACCGGGAAAAGTCCTTCGAGCGGGCGCGCTGGGCAAAAAAATTGCGGGGTTGAGGGGTTCGTCGGCCCTCAACCCCGCGCCTTCCGTCCATGGGACTAGACGGTCGGTTGGATCGTCACGGTGACGGTGCTGGTGTAGCTGCCCGAGGCGAGCAGGCTGGTGGCGCCGGCTTCAGAAGCCAGGTTGTAGATGCTGACTTCGACATTGTCGGCCGAGCCGCCGGCAATGCGTTCGCCCAGGGCGGCAGTCTTCGCGGTCGTGTCCGTCAGGGTCGAGTAGGTCACGGTCTTGTACGCGCCCGAAGCGGCCTTGACCTTGATCTGCGCGGTGTAGTCGATGTCGTTCGAGTAGCCGGCACCCGGATCGGTGGCCCCGCCGGTGTTGAGCTTCGTTGCGCTGACGCCCACCGTCGGGTTGGCCGAGGTGCAGACGATGCGGGCGTTGACCTTGATGCCGTCGGCGGCGGTTGCCGCACCGGCCAGGGTCGAACGCAGCGTGCCGTCGGCAGCGTCGAGGCGCTTGAGGTCGATCGTGCCGGTGTAGGCCTGGTTCTCGACCGTGCCGCCCGGGGCGATGACCGAGCAGCGGGCGCCGACGGTGCCGGTCACGTTGATCGTGCCGGTAACGTCGCCGGTGGCGGCCAGAGCCGGGGTCGCGATCAGAGCCGAAGTGGCGATCAAGGTGGAAATGATGGTCTTGGTCATGGTCGAATTCCCCTGTTTGCGAATGGTGCTGACTGAAAAACTGGTGAAACAGCATTTCGCAGGGAGGACACATTCGAACAATTGCACCACTCGCAAGAAGTGCATCAACGACCGTCATAAGAGCGGCTATATCTATCGATATACAGCGGGTCCGAAGCGCGCCGGTTCCCGGTGGCTCGAGGCGTTAATTGACCGCCTTGGCAGCAGCGAATGCGAGTTCCATGCGGCTCGAAACGCCCATCTTTTCAAATATATTGTGAAGGTGAACCTTTATGGTACCCTCACCGATGCCAAGTTCGTCCGCGATCTCGCGGTTCTTCAGTCCCTGCAGGACCAGTCCCACCACCGATCGCTCGCGCCTGCTGAGCTTGTCGAGCGGACCTTGCGATTCGGGATTGAGGCTCAGCTCCATGACCCGTTGCAGCACGTCGTGGTCGATCCAGCGTTTGCCCTCGGCCACGCAAGCCAGGCAGGTCAGCAGGTTCTGCGGCGCCGTCGCCTTGACCACCAGTCCGTTCACGCCCAGCTGCAAAGCCTCATAGACCTTGCGATCGGACATGCTCCCGGTGAGTAGAACGACGGGGCGCTTGTCGCCGCGTTCACGCAAGATCCGCAGCACGTCGAGCCCGCTACGCTCCGGCATTTCGAAATCGAGGACAAGGATATCCGGCCGCTTGGAGGGCAATTCCTCCAGCGCCAGCCGCCCGCTCGAGACCGCGGCCACCACGGCGAACTCCGATCCGGCGAGGAGCGCCTTGATTCCAGCGAGAGTCAGCGGATCATCTTCGGCAAGCAGGAGCGTGGTCATCACGGTGCGATAGCAAGCAATCGATTAAGTTTCGACGAAATCATCGCCTTTCCAACGCGGCATCAATCTCGGCCAGCAGCCTGTCGATCTCCATCGTGGGGTCATGCCGGGCGCCGTCGTCGCGCACGGCCTTCTGCAGGGCGGCCGCCTGCTGGCTCAACCGTGGAAAGCCAAACACCCCCGCGCTCCCGGCCATCCGATGAGCCATGTCGTGCAGCGCAGCCCTGTCGGGGCCGCGCTTCGCGGCAACGAGGTCGTCGCGCTCCGCCTCCAGGCGTATCAGGAACTTGGCCTTCAAGGCGCCGATCGCGAGTTCGAATTCATCCATTTCCACTGCGGCCCTGTGTCATGGAGGTCCGGCGCCAGGCCCGGTTCGGCGCGGCGGAGCGCTTGTCGGTCATCACACATGAGCGTGATGACGCTTCCTGCCATCTGCGCAAGTCCCGGCTTTGGTCAGAATGGAGAGTCCAGCGCGCCGTGTCAGCCCGGGAAGGAAGCAGTCAGGGCTCGTCGACGGCGCTTGCAACGCGGACTATTCGCCGCGGATTTGCGGGACCGACCACGGATTTTCGTCGCGCAGCGGCGCCGGCAGGAGCGCCTGATCGAAGTCCTGGTAAGCGACCGGGCGAAGAAACCGCCGCATTGCCAGCGTTCCTACCGATGAGCTGCGTCCGTCCGACGTCGCCGGGAAGGGGCCGCCGTGGACCATGGCGGGCGCCACTTCGACGCCAGTCGGCCAACCATTTGCCAAGAGCCGTCCGGCCCGCGCTGCCAGGAGCGGCAAAATCGCCGCTGCGTCGGCGGCATCGCCGGGTTCATGGTGGATCGTCGCGGTGAGCTGGCCTTCAAGCGCGCCGATGACCCGCTCAAGTTGGGAGCGACTGGCACATCGCACGACGAGCGAACTCGCCCCGAAGACTTCATGACCGAGCGCGGCGTCGGCAAGGAAGTGATCGGCATCGGTCGTAAACAGCGCCGCAGGGACGCAGTTTTCATCCGCTGGAGCGCCTGAGGCCGCGCGCGTTGCCGCGCTGGCTTCGAGCCTGGCGACGCCGCTCAGATAGGCATCGCGGATAGCCGGCGTCAGCATCGTTGCTGCCGGCGCGTCCTGGAGGGCGGCGGCTGCTGCGCCCAGGAAGGCATCCAATCCGTCGTCGCCTATCACCAGGACCAGGCCCGGATTGGTACAGAACTGCCCCGCACCGAGCGTTAACGACCCGACAAACGCAGTCCCCAGCGCGGCGCCTCGAGCCGCCAGCGCGCGGGGGAGGACGACCACCGGATTGATACTCGACATTTCGGCATAGACCGGGATCGGTTCGGGGCGCGCGGTCGCGAGGGCGACCAGCGCCAACCCGCCGCCGCGCGACCCGGTGAAACCTACTGCCTTGATCCGCGGATCGGTGACCAGCGCCGCGCCAAGCGCGTTGCCGCGCCCGGGTAAGTAAGAGAATACCCCTTCGGGCAACCCTTTTGCCGCCACCGCGCCGCGCAGGGCCCGCGCAACCCGCTCGCCGGTACCTGGATGCGCCGGATGGCCCTTGAAAACGACCGGGCACCCGGCCGCAAATGCCGCCGCGGTGTCACCGCCGGCAACCGAGAAGGCGAGCGGAAAGTTCGACGCGCCGAACACCGCGACCGGTCCCAGCGGCACGTTCATGCGCCTGATGTCGGGCCGCGGCGGCGTCCGGTCAGGCAGCGCGGGATCGATCACCGCGTCGAGCCAGCGCCCGCGGCGCACTTCGGCCGCGAACATCCCCAACTGGTTCACCGTGCGCACCCGCTCGCCTTCGAGCCGCGCGCGCGGCAGGCCGCTTTCGGCCATCGCGGTGACGATCAGGTCATCGCCGATCGCCAGGATCGCTTCGCCGGCGGCTTCCAGAAACGCGGCGCGCTCGCTCGGCGCCAGCGCCGCGAACGCCGCGCTGGCGCTGTTGGCCAGCGCGCAGGCGGCATCGACGTGGTCCTGGTCCGCTTCGCTGACTGGCGGCCCGATCGGCTCGCCGCTTGCCGCCGCGATCGCGCGGAAGGTCGCGGCGGTGCGCACATCGCGTCCGCCGATCAGAATACTGCCGTCGATCGCACTGCCGGTCACTGCGGGGTTCCTTGAAACAAGAAACCCGCGCCCGGGCGAGGGAAGAAGCCCGGACGCGGGTGCCGCCTTTCGGCGGCGAGAGTGGAGGAGGGTTTCGTCAGAACGTGAACTTGGCCCCGAAGTTGAACTGCCGGCCGCTGTGGGTCAGCACGTTCAGGCGGTTGGTCTCGTCCACGAACTGGTCGTTCTTGGCGTCGGTCAGGTTGATGCCCTCAAGGCTGAACTTGAGGTGGTCTGAGACCGTGTACGAGATCTGCGCATCGACGTTGATGGTCTTGTTGGTGCCGTTGTAGGCGTTGCCTTCGGTGCCCGGCACCGCGGTCAGGTAACGTGAGCGGTATGCGACGGAGCCGCGCACCGACAGCTTGCTGTCCTCGTAATAAAGCGTGCCGTTGGCCGCGTACTTGGACAGGCCGACCAGCGGCGCGACGGTGAAGGTGCTGCCGTTGGCGGCGGTCAGGTACTTGATGTTGGAATCGACGTAGGTGAAGTTCGCCAGCACCCCGAAGTTCGACAGCCCTTCGCCCAGGAAACCGAACGGCTGCTGGATGTTGACTTCAAAGCCCTTGAGCTTGCCGCCGTCCGAATTGACCGGCTGGCTGACGATGAAGACATCGGTCGGCGACGCGGTCGTCCCTGCCAGCAGCGATGCCGGCAGGCCCAGGTCTGCAAACGGGACCGATACGCTGAGCGTCTGCACGAATGAGCCGATGTCCTTGTAGAAGCCGGCCAGCGAATAGATGGCGCCGCGCGTCGGATACCACTCGATCGAAGCGTCGAAGTTGGTCGACTTGGTCGGCATCAGGTCGGGGTTGCCCGAGCTGAAAGCGCGGTTGCCGCCCGAGACGCTGAGGTTGCCGCCCGGCGCGATTGACGAGATGCCGGCACGCGCCAGCGTCTTGGCCGCGGCCAGGCGCACCAGCAGGTTGTCCCTGACGTCGAACACCAGGTTCCCGGACGGCAGCCAGTTGTCGTACGTGCGCTGCGCGGTCACCAGGTTGATGGTGCTGCCCTGGCTGGCATAGCCGCTGGAATCCTGCTTCGTGCGGACCCAGCGCACGCCGAAGTCGCCGCGCACCGGTACACCGGCGTCCCTGAGGTTGAATTCTGTCATGCCCCAGGCGCCCAGGTCGCGCTCGGTCACCGTCACGAACGATCCGCGCGCGCTGGCGTTCTCGATCCCGCCGGTTGCGTAGAGCGGGTTCGAATAGATGCCGTAGAGCGCGGCGAACTTGTCGAGGTCGGGGATGACCCAGCCGGTCGGCGTGCCGGCCGGCACGTTCAGGCCGCGGCCAAAGCCGGTGAACTGCGTGACGGCGGCGGCGATCTGCGCCGGGGTCAACGTCTGGACCACGGTTTCGCCGGAAAGGCGGCGATGCTCGGTCGAATTGTAGAAGAACTTGCGCCAGTCGAGCCCGGCCTTGACCTTCACCGCGTCGCTGGCGGTGAATTCGAGGAATCCCTTGGCGGTCTTGAAGGTATTGTCCACCGTCTGAGGCCGGATGCGGACTTCCGATGTGCCGTTGTTGAAGGCGAAAGTGGCCGGGTTCGAAATGTCGACGCCGGGCGAGATCAACGGGAAGCGGGTGCTGAAATCATACTTGAAGCCGTTGGTGTTGGCGGCATCGAGCGTGACCGTGGTCTGCACCGGGTTGCGGAACGCCGAATTGGAATAGCCCGCCAGCCCGACGAAGCGCAGCTTGTCGCCCAGCTTTTGCTCGAGATTGGCGGTCACTTCGTAAAAATCCGTCACCAGCCGGTCGAACCGCGACTGGACGCGCAGGTCAACCGCGTCGAACGTGCCGCTGATGATGTTGTTATCGGCGTCGACCACGCCGGTGCGGATGATCGACTGCGGCTTGCCGGTACCCGAGCGGCTGAAGCCGATCGCCTGGAACTGCGCTTCCCTGCGCGTCCCGTCGAGCCGGGAATAGAGCCCATCGAGCGAGATCAGCGTGCTGTCGGTGGGGCGGAACTGCAGCGACCCGGCAGCGCCCAGCCGCTTCTGGTTGATGTCGTAGCTGACCAGGCCGGGAATGCGCGGGTGGAACAGCGCGGTGTCCGGGTTGGTGTTGTTGATCTGCGCGATCGTGTAGCCCGGCAGCGTCGAGGCAGCGTTGAACCCGCCGTTGAAGCCGCCGTAGGTCCAGCGCGTGATGTTCGCGCCCTCTTCGATCAGGCGGCGTTCCTCATAGCTGATCGACAGCAGCGCGCCGAAGCGGCCGTCTGCCGTCGTCGTCGAGACCAGGCCAGACAGCCGGGGCGTAACCTTTCGGGCAAGGTCGTTGTAGCTGCCCTGGACCGAGAAGGTGGCGGTCGGCTTCTTGAAGTCGAACGGGCGGGTAATCGTCAGGTCGACCGTGGCGCCCAGCGAACCTTCCTCGACGTCGGCGGTCGCGGTCTTGCGCACCGCCAGGTTGCTGAACAGGTCAGATGAGAAGATGTTGAAGTCGAAACCGCGGCCGCGGTTGACGCCGCCCGAATTGTCGGTGCCGCCAGTGGTCCCGATGGCTTCCATGCCGTTGACGCGGACGCGGGTGTATTCGGGGCCGAGGCCGCGCACCGATATGCTGCGCCCTTCGCCGTTGACGCGGCTGATGGCCACGCCGGGAATACGCTGCAGCGATTCGGCCAGGTTGAGGTCGGGAAACTCGGCGATGTCCTCGGCCTTGATGGCGTCGATCGCGGCGGTGTTGTTGCGCTTGATCGCTAGCGCGCTGGTCAGGCTCTGGCGAAAGCCGGTGACGACGATACCAGGCTGGTCGGCGCTGTCCTGCGAGGCGGGGGCGGGATCGGCGGGCGGCGCGTCCTGCGCCAGCGCCGGCATCGCGGCCAGGGCCGAGGCCGCAACGCCGACGGCAAGCATGGCCTTGAACGGCGGGAATACGGAAATGGTCATCGTCAGGTCCCCTCTATCCCGGCTGCACCGGTGTCAGTGTTCAGCCGACTAGACCTGCCGCTCCGGCCAAGGCCAACCTCAATACGGCATCGATCGATGCAGCCGCTGCACCGATCGCGCGTGCATCCCGGTAATCCGGCATCGATCGAGCCACGTCTTGGCTCGATCATGCCGCTCTTGGTCTTGGACCCGCCACGGCGCACAGGCTAGTCAGGCAGTGAAGCGACGGCCGGATAGGCCGCGGGCAACGAGAGGACAGGCGATGCAGACCGGCCCGAAGCCGACCAGGGTGCGCTATCGCATCATCGCACTGATTTTCCTCATCACCACGCTCAATTACGCCGATCGCGCCACGTTCTCGATCGCCGGCAGCGCCGCCAGTGCCGAGCTTGGCATGGGCGCGGTGCAGACCGGGTTCATCCTCTCCGCCTTCGCCTGGGCCTATACGCTGGCGCAGATTCCCGGCGGTGCGCTGCTCGACCGGTTCGGGACCAAGACGATCTATGCCGGCGCCATCGCGGTGTGGTCGCTGTTCACGGCCTCGCAGGGGTTGGTCGGACTGATCGCCGGGCTCAACGCGGTGGCGACGCTGTTCGCGCTGCGCTTTCTGGTCGGGCTGGCCGAAGCGCCGTCGTTCCCGGGCAATGCCCGCCTGGTCGCGGCCTGGTTTCCAACCCGCGAGCGAGGCACCGCTTCGGCCATCTTCAACAGCGCACAGTACTTCTCGCTGGTCGCCTTTGCGCCGCTGATGGGCTGGCTGGTCCACGATTTCGGCTGGCGATCGGTATTCTGGGCGATGGGAGCGATCGGCATCGCCGCGGCGGCGATCTTCGCCCTGTTCATCCACGGGCCTGATCGCCACCCGGCCATCAATGACGCCGAGCTGGCGCTGATCCGCGACGGCGGCGGCGAAGTGACCATGGAAACGGTCCAGGACAAGACGCCGGGCTTCACCTGGCCGAACGTGCGCCTGCTGCTGACGAGCCGGATGATGCTGGGCATCTACCTGGGGCAATACTGCATCAACGTGCTGACGTATTTCTTCGTCACCTGGTTCCCCATCTACCTGGTCAAGGACCGCGGCCTCAACATCATGGAGGCAGGCTTCGCGGCGGCAATTCCGGCGATGGCGGGGTTCCTCGGCGGGCTGATCGGCGGGTTCTGGTCCGATCGCATCCTGGCTCGCGGCGGCACCCTCGACCGGGCGCGCAAGCTGCCGCTGGTCGCAGGGATGCTGCTGGCAACGGCGATCCTGGGCTGCGTGTGGATCGATTCGCAAGTCCTGGTCATCGCGGTCATGAGCCTGGCGTTCTTCGGCAAGGGCATCGCCTCGCTCGGCTGGGCGGTGATGGCGGATGTCGCGCCAAAGCGGCTTGCGGGACTGTCAGGCGGGGTTTTCAACATGTTCGGAAACGCGGCCGGGATCGTCACCCCGATCGTGGTCGGCGTTATCGTCGCGGCGACTGGCTCGTTCGACTTCGCGCTCGCGTTCGTCGCGCTCCACTGCCTGGTGACGATAGCGGCTTACACGCTGGTCGTCGGGCCCCTGCGCCGTCTGGAGCTGCCGCTGTGAAGCCGACCCGGCGCCAGCTCCTGGCGGGCGGCGCCGCGCTTGCCGCAAGCCCGGCACTTGCCCGGGCGGCGACTGCGCCCGTCACCATCACCACACCCATGGCGGCGCCGCCTTGGGCGCTGCTTCAACGGCGCCTGCTGGCGGCGAACCTGGCCGCTTGCGAGGCGTATTACGCCCAGTACACCGGCGCCGGTGACGAACTGCGATGCTTCGCCCGCTGGGGCGCCAACGACGGCCCCGACGATGCGGCCGAGTTCACGAATGATTGGGTCCTGATCCACGCTCTGGGCGGATCGGACCGCTTGCTGACCCTGTCGCAACGCTACTGGGAAGGCCACCTGCGCCAGTACACCCGTGCCCGCACGATCGAGGTTCCGATTGCGCGCCACGGCATGTATTTCCGCGAATTCCCCGTCCAAATGGATTGGCAGCACAACGCCGAGGGGCTCACCACCTTCAACGTCATGGGCCTGAGCGCGCCGCACGATCCGCGCCTGCACTTGCGCACGCGGCGGTTTGCCGATTTCTACACCGGTCGCGATCCATCGACCGGGAACTACGATCCCAAGCACCGCATCATCCGCAGCCTGCTTAACGGCAGCCGCGGCCCGATGCTGCGCGCCGCCACCCCCCTCGACTGGGCGGGCGATCCGTTCGACGCCCGGCCTTTCAAGCTCGAGCACGGCGAAGACAACTACGCGCAGTTCCTGGCGCACTATGCCGAATACACCGATGTCGTCGGCGACAATCCACTCAACCTCCAGTCGACGACGCTCGGCCTCAACGCCTACGCACTGGGGCTTGGCGACCGGTTTAGAACCTGGGTCCTCGACTACCTGGGGGCCTGGGCGGAGCGCGCCGGCGCCAACGGGAACATCCTGCCCAGCCGGATCGGTCTTGACGGCCGAACCGCGCCGGACTGGTGGAGCGGTGTCTACGGCTGGAATTTCGCGCCGATCGTCCCCCAGACCGGCCTGCGCGAATATCGCAACCGCGTGCCGCGTTCGATCACGGCATTCCTGGGCGGCCTGGTGTTAAGCGGCGACATGGAATTCGCGAAGCTGTGGCGGCGCCAGAACGCGGCCATCAACGCCGCGGCACGCAGCGTGGACGGCAAGCTTCAAGCCCCGACAATGCACGGTCCGCAAGGTTGGTACGGCTGGAAGGACGGGCCCTATCGTACCAACGGTTTCGAGATCTGGTACGCGACGCAGGATCCCGCCGACCGCGCCGCGGCCGGCGACCATCCCTGGCTCGATTTCCTGGAAGGTCGCAACCCCGGTTATGCCGAGCAGGTCCTCCAAGCCGACCTGGCGCAAGTCGCTGCGCGCGACGCGGCGCGCCGCGGCGATACCTCGACCGCGCAGACCAGGCTTGCCGACTATACGCTCGATTTCAATCCCGCGAGCGCCAATGCGCTGGTCCAGACAATGACCGGCGGCCTGCACATTGCCCGCCCGCCATGGTCGCCCACAAGCCCGCCGCAGGGCGGAGTGCCGCTGCACAGCCGGCTGCGCTGGTTCGATCCGGTTCGGCGCCGTGCCGGTGTGCCCGAGGATATCGCCGTCCTGGTGACCGCGCTCGGCGATCGCAGCACGGCCGTAACCGTGGTCAATACCGGCCCGGTCAACTGCAGCGTGGTGGTTCGCGGCGGCGCTTACGGCGAACACCGGATCGACGCGGTCGAAATCGATGGCCGGCACCGTCCGGTTGGCGGGCGCGACCTTACCTTGCGGCTGGCGCCGCGTTCGGGAGCAAAGCTGGTCCTGGCGATGACGCGTTATGCCAACCGGCCGACGTTGTCGTTCCCGTGGGACTTTTAAGGGTACAGTCGGCGGGCACGTCCGGCGCGATCGGGGGCAGGGCGGGGCCGGAGCGGACCGCGTCGACGGATGCCGGCCAGGACCGCGCGCTGCACGGTCATGCCGCAATGGATTCCAGGCACAGGCGGCGCATCGGTTCGAGCGCCGGGTTGGTGTTGTCGCGCCGCCACGCGGCATGAAGTTCGACCGGACGCTCGGGCACGGTGGTGAACTGGCGAAACTGAATATCGTCGGGGTGCAGCCCGGTGGCCGACTGGGGGACGATGGCCGCGGCCAGCCCGGCCCGCACCAGGCCCAGCATCGAGTGGATCTGGGTTACGTGCTGAACGAACTGCGGCGCCGCGGCAGCTTCGTCGAACAGGCGAACCAGCATATCGTGGAAGTAGCCCGCGCCGTGGCGCGCGTACATGACCAGCAGCCGGCCATCGAGGTCGGCGGGTTCCAGCGCCGCGCGCGATTGCAGGTCGTCGCCGGCGGGCAGCGCGACGACCAGGCTCTCCGTCAGCATCAGGGCGGTGTCGAATTCGCTGCGCGCGATCGGCGGGCGGACGAAGCCGATGTCGATGAGCCCGGTCAGCAGCGCGTCGACCTGCTCGCCCGTGACCATTTCACGCAGCTCAAGCTCTATGTTGGGAAGCGCCGCGCGCGCCGCTGCCACGATCTGCGGTATCAGCGAATAGCCCGAAACCGCCGTAAACCCGATCGCCACTTTCCCGGCATCGCCCTTGGCGACCCGGCGCGCGGACAGCTGCGCGCTTTCCGCCAGCCGCACGATGCGGCGCGCCTCGATCAGGAAGACTCGCCCTGCCGGTGTCAGCGCCACGTTGCGGCTGGTGCGTTCAAGCAGGGTGACGTCGAGGATCCGCTCGAGCAGCTGGATCTGGCGGCTGAGCGGCGACTGCGTCATGTTGAGTCGCTGCGCCGCGCGCCCGAAATGGAGTTCTTCGGCGGCGGCGACGAAGCAGCGGAGCTGGCTGAGTTCGAACATGGCGCCAGCCTAGACCGGTCAGGCCGCGGCAGCGAGGGCCCTGGGCGCAACCCGTTCGACAAGCGTGCGCAGCTCGGCATGCTCGGCCTCGGTCATCGACGTCAGCGGCGATCGCACCGGCCCGGCATCGCGGCCCACGACCGTGCAGCCGGCCTTGACGATCGAAACGGCGTAGCCTGCCGAGCGGTTTCGCAGCGCGATGTACGGCAGCACGAAATCGCGCAATTGCTTGAGCACTTCGGCGCGATCATCGGCCCGCACCGCCTTGTAAAAGGCCAGCGCCCATTCGGGGATGAAGTTGAAGATCGCCGACGAGTACGTCGTCACGCCCATGGTCAGGTACGGCACGGCGAACGTCTCGGCAGTGGGAAGGCCGCCGATATAGGTCAGCCGGTCGCCCATGCGGGCGTAGATGCGGGTCATCAGCTCGATGTCGCCGATCCCGTCCTTGTAGCCGACCAGGTTGGAGTTGCGCTCGCACAGGCGGGCCAGGGTCTCATCGGTGACGACGGCTTTGTCGCGATTATAGACGATCACGCCCTTGCCGGTCGCGCGGCAGACCGCCTCGATGTGCGCGGCCAGGCCTTCCTGGGTCGAGTTGACCAGGTACGGCGGCAGCAGCAGCAGGCCATCGGCGCCCGCGGCCTCGGCATCGCGGGCGATCCCGACCGCAATCGCGGTGCCGTAGCCGCACCCCGAGATGACGGGCACCTTGCCGTTCGTTTCGGCCACAGCGGCCCGTACAACAGTGTCAACCTCGCCCGGGGTGAGCGAAAAGAACTCGCCCGTGCCGCCGGCGGCGAACAGGCCGGCCAGATCGTGCTCCAGCATCCAGGCACAATGCGCGCGATAGCGATCTTCGGCGAAATTGCCGTCGGCATGAAAATGCGTGACGGGGAACGACAGCAGACCGCCGCCCAGTTGCCGTGCCATGTCCCGCGGATCCATCTTCTCGCCCTTTCCCGATCGTCTTTGTCGGCACCGGCTTAGACGGCGGGGCGGAACGGGTCCAAACCAAAGGCGCGGTCGATCGATGCGCGGATTGGCTCGATCAAGAAGCCCCGCGCGGCGGCCAAATGGCGGCGTCATGCGTTCAAGGATGATGACTGACACGATCGAGGACCTGGGGCGCTGTGCATGGCCGGGCCGGCCTGCATCGGCCTGGTCGGGTCGCCCTACCTGGCGATCGCGCTGTTCTGCGTCGGCGGCTTCGCTCACCAGATGCTCAACGGTGCGCTCATCACGCTGTGCTCCGACCTGTTCGACAAGCGCGCCGTGGGAACCGCCAGCGGCATGGCGGGCAGCATCGCATGGATCGGCGGGATGCTGTTTACGCTGCTGATCGGAAAGAGCGCGGATGTGATCGGTTATAATCCCCTGTTCGTCGCCCTCGCAGCGCTGGACATCATCGGTGCTGCGGTGCTGTGGTCGCTGCTGCGCCACCAGAAAGAGCCGAACGCCTGATGCCCCGTCCGCTGACCCTGCACCCCGACCGCATGTTTCCCGCCGATACGAACGTGCGCGGCATCGCCCGCGCGCTGTATGCCGAGGTGAAGGACCTGCCGATCGTGAGCCCGCACGGCCACACCGATCCGTCGTGGTTCGCTGGCAACGCCTCGTTCGGGAATGCCACCGACTTGTTGCTCGTGCCCGATCACTACGTGTTCCGGATGCTCTATTCGCAAGGCGTGCCGATCGAGGCGCTGGGCGTGCGCAACCCGGCCGCGGACCCGCGCGAGGCGTGGCGCCTGTTCGCGGAGCGCTATCACCTGTTCCGCGGCACCCCGTCGCGCTTCTGGCTCGACTGGGTCTTTGCCGAGGCATTCGGGATCGACGTGCTGCTGGGCGCCGACACCGCCGACCGCTACTTCGACACGATCACCGCCGCGCTGGCCACCGATGCCTTCCGCCCCCGCGCGCTGTTCGAACGCTTCGGGATCGAGGTCATCGCCACCACCGAGAGCCCGCTGGACAACCTCGAACACCACCAGGCGATCCGCGCCAGCGGCTGGGGCGGGCGGGTGGTGACGGCCTATCGGCCCGACCCGGTCGTCGACCCGGAGTTCGAGGGCTTCGGCGCCAACCTTGCGCGCCTTGCCGAGCTGACGGGCGAGGATACCGCGAGCTGGCACGGCTACCTGGCCGCGCACCGCAAGCGCCGCGCCTTCTTCAAGTCGATGGGCGCGACCAGCACCGATCACGGCCATCCGACCGCGCTGACGGCAGACTTGCCGCCTGCGGAGGCCGAGGCCCTGTTCGCGCGCGTCGCCGCCGGCCCGGTCAGCGCCGCCGAGGCCGAACTGTTCCGCGCCCAGATGCTGACCGAGATGGCGGCGATGAGCTTGGACGACGGACTGGTCATGCAGCTGCACCCCGGCTCGTTCCGCAATCACAACGCCGCGGTGTTCGAGCGGTTCGGACGCGACAAGGGTGCCGACATCCCGACGCGGACCGATTACGTCCACGCGCTCAAGCCGCTGCTCGACCGCTTCGGGAACGCGCGCGATTTCACGCTGATCCTCTTCACGCTGGACGAATCGAGCTATGCGCGCGAGCTGGCTCCGCTGGCCGGGCACTATCCCTGCCTGCGCCTAGGCCCCGCGTGGTGGTTCCACGACAGCCCCGAAGGCATGCGCCGCTTCCGCCGCATGACGACCGAGACGGCCGGGTTCTACAATACCGTCGGCTTCAACGACGACACCCGGGCGTTCCTGTCCATCCCGGCCCGCCACGACCTGGCCCGCCGGATCGATTGCGGCTTCCTGGCCGAGCTGGTCGCCGAGCACCGGATCGAAGACTGGGAAGCCGCGGAGGTCGCGCGTGCGCTGGCCTATGACCTGGTCAAGCAGGCCTACAAGCTGTGAGGCTTTGCGAGGGGACGCTGCCGCAAGTGCCAGAAGCGGCCGAGCGGTTCGCCTACGACCGGCGCGCGCAGGCTGCGGGCATCGTCCACTTCGGCATCGGCGCGTTCCACCGCGCGCACCAGGCCTGGTACACCGACCGGGCGATGGACGGCGGGGACGAGGGCTGGGCCATCGTCGGCGTGTCGCTGCGTTCACCCGGGGTCGGCGAGCAGATGAACCCACAGGATGGCCTCTACACCGTGACCGAGCGCGATGCCGGCGGCGACCGAACCCGCGTGATCGGCGCGGTGCAGCGCGTGCTGGTGGCCGCGGCCGACCCGGACGCGGTGATCGCCGCAGTCGCCGCGCGCCAGACCCGCATCGTAAGCTTCACCGTCACCGAAAAAGGATACTGCCGCGCTGCCGACGGCTCGCTCGATCCGGCGCTGGCAGGCTCGGGCAGCCTCTATCGCTTCGTGGCGGCGGGCCTGCGCCGCCGCCATGACGCTGGCCTGCCTGGCCTGACGCTGCTCAGCTGCGACAACCTGGCCGACAACGGGCGCCGTCTCGAAGCGCTGATGCAGGAGTACCTCGACCGCCACGATCCGGCCCTGCGCGGCTGGTTCGACAGTGCCTGCACGTGTCCGGCGACGATGATCGACCGGATCGTTCCGGCCACGACCGACAAGGATCGCGCCGCGCTGACCGACGCGCTCGGCGGCCTGCGCGACGAAGCCGCGGTGGTGACCGAGCCGTTCAGCCAATGGGTGATCGAGGACCGCTTCGCCGGGCCGCGCCCGGGCTGGGAGCGCGTCGGCGCCGAACTGGTCGGCGATGTGTCCCCCTATGAAAACGCCAAGCTGCGGATGCTCAACGGCGCGCACTCGGCGCTTGCCTATCTCGGCCTGCGCAAGGGCTACACGTTCGTCCACGAGGCCGTCGCCGACCCGGAGCTGGGGACGCTGATAACGGACCTCATGCTGCGCGAGGCGGCCCCCACGCTGAACCCGGCACCGGGCCAGGACTTGGCGGCCTATGCCCGGGCGCTGGTGGAGCGCTTCGGCAACCCCGCGCTCCACCACCGCCTGATCCAGATCGCCATGGACGGCAGCCAGAAGATCCCCCAGCGCTGGCTGGCGACCCTGGCCGACAATCAGGCGCAAGGCCGCGCCTGTCCGGCCCTGCTGCGGGCACTGGGCGCCTGGCTGGACCACCTGCGCGGCGCCAACGGCCCGGTCGACGATCCGCGCGCTGAGGAGCTGGCGGCGCTGGCACAGACGCTCGACCGCGCCGCGTTCGCCGACGCCTTGTTCGGGCCCGGCGGCCTGTTTGCCGCCAGTTGGACGATGACGCCGGCCGACCGCGCCGTGCTGGCCGCCTGACGGCGACACGGGGGTCAGGCGCCCTGCGGTTGGGCCGCCAGGGTAACGAGCTTTCGCTTCAACCACGCCAGGCCCGCGTCGTTGGCGCGGGTAGCGTGGAACTGCATCATCTCGGTCATGGCCGGCAGGTCGATCGGCGGCTCCACCCTCAACAGCGAAAGCCGCGGACCCATGACCCTTGCCAGCCGTTCGTGCATCATCGCCAGGCGGCGAGTGCCCGGCAGCAACCACGGCACCTGGATGAAGGACGGCACCCGCACCTCGATCCGGCGCTCGACCCCGGCTTCGCGCAAGATGGTCTCGATAAAGGCATCGTTGCCGGCGATCTGAACCGCGATGTGACGGCTCTCCAGGAAGGTCGCCATCGTCAGCGGACGCTGCATGACCGGATTGCCCGACCAGCCGACCACGACATGTCGTTCCGCGAACAGCGGTTCGCGGGGGTGGGCCGGGCTGAGGAATTGTTCGAGCGTGATCAGAAGATCGATGTCACCGTTGGCCAGCCGCTCGGCGGCGGCCGCGTCGGGCATGAAGATGTCGATCTGCACGCCGGCCGCTTCGTGTTCGAGGATTTCGAGCAGCGGCGCGATCAGCACGGTTACGATGTAGTCCGACGCGGCGATGCGAAAGCGGCGCCGGCTTGTCGCCGGATCGAAGCCCGCCCCGGACGACATCAGCGTGCGAAGGTTGCGGATCGCCGCCGCCACGCTTGGCTCGATCTCCTGCGCCTTGGGCGTGGCCACCATCTTCTTGCCATGTGTTCGCCGGCTGCAGAGGTCGCGGTCATACCCGGCGGTGCGCGCAAGTCGCTCAGCGTCGAGCACGCGTCGGGCGAGATGAGCTGCGTGCTCGAAACCGATGCTGCCGGGCAGGTCGTCAGCGCCGCCTTGCTGCGCACTGCCCGCAAGCTGATGGACGGGGTCATCCATGCCTGATCGCATCGTTTCCTGGCTGTCCGAACCGTCCCGGCCGCGCTTCGTGCCGCCGCCCGGCGCGATCGACGCACATTGCCATGTCTTCGGCCCGATGGCCTCGTTCCCGTTCAGCGCCAAGGCCAAGTACCTGCCTGCCGACGCCGGGCCGGAAGCGCTGTTCGCGCTGCGCGACCGCCTGGGCTTTTCGCGCAGCGTTATTGTCCAGGCGAGTTGTCACGGTACAGACAATGCCGCGACCCTGGATGCGATTGCCCGTTCCAACGACACGGCGCGGGGCGTCGCCGTGGTCGATCCGGGGGTTTCGGAGGCCGAGCTCGACGCGCTGGACCGCGGCGGCATCCGGGGCATCCGCTTCAACTTCCTCAAGCGACTGGTCGACGACGCACCCAAGGACAAATTCCTCGACGTCAGTCGCAGACTGCCGGCAGGGTGGCACGTCGTGATCTATTTCGAAGCCGACATCCTGGCCGAGCTGCGCCCCTTCATCGACGCGATCCCGGTTCCGGTCCTGATCGATCACATGGGCCGTCCCGACGTTACGCATGGGCCGGGCGGCGCGGACATGCGCGCCTTGCGGACCTTGCTCGACAGCCGCGACGAGATCTGGTTCAAGGCGACCTGTCCCGACCGGCTCGACCCCGCGGGCGATCCCTGGGACGCCTTCGCCGCCGCGGTTGCGCCGCTGGTGGCCGATTACCCGGATCGCTGCGTCTGGGGCACCGACTGGCCGCATCCCAACATGCAGGACAACCGCCCGGACGACGGGCACCTGGTCGATATGATCCCTCGCATCGCGCCGACGGGAGAACTGCAACGCAAGCTGCTGGTGGACAATCCGGAACGGCTTTACTGGGCCCGTTGACAGCCGGGCGGTCGTGCGCGCCTTTGATGCGGGGATCAGAAGCCGAGCGTGTAATGGCCCTGGGCCGGCACTTTGAAGCGGATTTCACGCAAACCCGGCGGCGCTTTTTCGGGCTTGATCGTGGCGCCGCAGGCATCGCGAAGGACGGCCGCGCGCCTGGCTGATGCCGGTCCCGACAACGCGATCCGCGCGGTGACGCCGGGGGATCCATCGAGGACGAACGAGGCGGCGCCTTCGTTCGGGTGCGTCAGTGCCCGGACGAAGTGATCGCAGAACAGCAGCAGCGGTGTGCCCTCCAGCCGGTGGAACGCGCGCGTGGCGAATACCATCGCGGCGCCCGAACCGTAGATTTCCTGCCCGACCTGGCCGGCGGGCTGGCCATCGGGGTACAAGTCCTCGAGCGGGAACGACAGTGCCCGGTCAATATGGCCATTGCGGTTCTCGGTCGCCAGGGCATCCGGCGGCAGCGCGTCGGGGTAGTAATACCACGCCCGGTCCAGCGCATAGCGGCAGTATTCGTTGACGAGCAGCTTGGCCGCCGGGATCAGGTCGGGCCCGCCTAGGTCGAGGTAGCGCTCGAACGCCGCGAAACTGTCGAAACATTCGTAGATCGCCATGTACGGCGCGTCCTGCAGGCAGGTTACGGCCATGAAATTGCTGTAATGTTCGGCCAGTGCGATCCGGCTTCGCCACATCTGCGAATTGTGGAAGAAGCTGGCCAGGTAGACGTAGCTCTGGCCGAGGTAATCCTTTTTTCCGGTCATCCGCCACAGCCGCATGCACGCGGCCGCGCCCCACGCCGTCAGGTTAGCCTGGTAGTTGAGGTGGAACCGCATGCCCTTGGCGGCGTCGATGGCGGCGCGTGCCTCGTCGACGAAGCGCTGCTCGCCGCTCAACTCGTAAGCCTGCAGCATGACCCAGGCATACATTCCGCCAACGTCCGTCTGGCCCAGGTCGTCTGCGGCCACCGGGGTTATGACCTTGAAGGTATCGATCTTGAACTGGATCGGCCACTTGTAGGCAAAGTGGCGCGCAGCCCGGATGCCGAAGTCGACGACCGCGAAAAATAACTCCCGCGCCCATTCTTCGCCGTCGATTGCCAGGTCGGCGAGGCTGGCAAGGGGACGGTACAAGTACCAGCTGTCGACCGCATCGGCATCCTTGTCGGCACCGACGTCGGGCAGGTAGCGGCGCAGCGTTGCCAGTTCGGCGTCGCGGAAGCGGCCGATTCCGCGCGCGATCTGGCGTTCCAGCGGATCGCGCCGGCCCTGCCACCGGCCCCATTCGTGGACCGCGGCCAGGATCGACAGCTGGACCATCGAATCGGGATATTCGGCGGCGGTGTAAGGGTGAAAATAGACTTCGCCGAAATGCCGGGTCCGCGCTTTCGGGCTGCGGCGAAGGTCCTGCAAGGTGCGCTTGCCCCGATCAATCCAGTCTCGCTGGTCGGGTTCGGGATGATCGAGCCGCTGATAGATCGCGCCCAGCATGTCGAGGAATTGCCATGCCGACGCTTCTTCGCTCGCGCGCGGAAAGCGGCGAATGAGGATGAACGCGCGGTTGAGGCAGATCGCCTGGCCTGCCGGCAGTGCCTTGCTGGCATCGTCGGGCCGCGTCGGGGCCAGGTAGCCAACCTCGGGCCACAGGCCGCCGACCGCGTTTTCCGGATCGGTGCCGGTAGCGCGAAAATAGGCGTTGAGGCGCGTGAAATCCTGGACGTAGAGGACCTTGCCCAGGTCCGGCTCGTCCACGTCGAAGTAGCACAGGCCAGTGTTGAGCCGGCGCTGCTGTGCGTCGATCTTTCCCTTTGCCGCGCCGGCCGCGCTGCCCAGAACGACCAGATCGCGCGGCAGGAAGGGAACGTGGAGCTTCTCGCTTGGCTTGAACACCACTTCGAGCGTCAGCAGGCACGCTTCGGCGGGATCGCGGTCGATCGTGATGCGGTGCCGGCCCAACTCGCTGGTCGCTTCGAACACCAGCAGATGGTCGTCGCTGTCAACGCGGTTTATTTTGCATTGAGGAGAAAAAAGCGGGGCGCGCCACGCCAGCCCGCATTTGCGCTTGGCGGGGCCAAGGCTGACCCAGAGATCGGCTTCATGATGAATGGCCGTCAGTTCGGAGTGGCCAATCGCTGCGCGCGCGATGACCCGCCCGGAATCGAGCGCTTGTTCGGCTTCGACCAGCGCGATGCAGTTCATTGGCCTTGCTCGATCCGGTGTGATCGCCAGCGCAGGAACATGCCGGTGATCGACGTTACCATGCCGGCGATAAGCGCCACCGCCAAAACCGGTTGTTCAAGCGCCGTCTTGAAGGCGGGTACCGCCAACAGCCCAACGCTAAGCGTGGAGGTGAGGTAACCGGCAGCCTTGAACCGCGATGCTTTCTTCATTGTGCGACCTCAGCCGGCAACGGCCTTGATGGCAGCCAGCTGCGCGGGCGGCAAGCCCCCGGCATCGGCCTGGGCCTGCAATTCCGCCTTGCGCGCCAGCATCGCGTCGCGCAGCGCGACAAGATCGACGTCGGTCTCGCGGCACTGCGCGAACATCCCCTCGGACGGCATCTCCTCCTCGTGGACGTGGTGCTTGATGTCTTCGGACAGCACGGTGACCTTCGCGTCGTAGAAATCGTCGTCGGCGTTGCCAGCCATGATGTCGTTGATGAGGACTTTGGCGCCGTCATGCTCGACATAGGCTTCATCCAGCGTGTCGTCCTCGACCTTGCCGCGGAAGGCCGGGTAGAAGATTTCCTCCTCGATCTGGGCGTGGATCTTGAGGGCGTTGCAGATCTTCTCGGCAATCGCCTGCTTGGCGCCGCTGCCGGCCCTCTCGAACTTCTCGAACAAGTCCTCGACCTCGCGGTGGTCGGCCTTGAGCAGGGCAATCGCGTCGCTAAATTCGGCCATCGGTAGTCTCCTTTCGAAGCGGTGGTTGCCATTTTCCAATGCGGTTCGGTGGCAATCGTTCCGACCGCTTGTCAGCCGCGTCGGGCGTGCGTCTCTTCGCTGCAAGCGCGGTTGCCCGACGGCCCGGCTACCGCGTGAGCGGCCAATTTTGGCCGCGCGAGGTGTTGACACCTGGCCCGCGCGACGTTCACAAAAGCGCCGGGTGGGAGACAGCAGGCAAGGAGATCAGTCTTGATTCTCCCTTATTGCGGCGCCCCGCCCGTACCGGGCAGCCTGTGGCTGCGCTGGAACCTTGATCCCGTCCTGCTGGCCGGGCTGGCGATGCTGGCGGCGGCGCACTGGAAGGTGGCTCCCGCCCGGCTGCGCGCTTCGGCGATGGCGGGGTGGGCCGTTACCGCGCTGGCGCTGGTGTCACCGCTCTGCGCGCTGTCGGTATCGCTGTTCTCGGCGCGGGTGGCGCAGCACATGGTGATGATCCTGGTCGGTGCGCCGCTTGTAGCAGCAGCGTTGCCGGGCCCGGCAGGTTCGCGCTGGCTGTGGCCGGTAACGGCGGTGTTCGCTGCGTTTCTGTGGATCTGGCATCTACCGGCCCCTTACACCGCGACCTTGCAATCGGTGCCGGTCTACTGGTCCATGCACGTCACGCTGTTCGTCAGCGCAGTCGCCCTGTGGCGCGAACTGCTGTCGGTTCGGAACCGGCCGCTGACGCTGATCGCGGCAGGGACGGCGGCGTCGATGCAGATGGCGCTGCTGGGCGCCGTGCTGGCGCTGGCCGGGCGCCCGCTGTTCTGGTGGCACCTGACGACGACCGCGGACTGGGGGCTGACGCCGCTGGCGGACCAGCAACTTGGCGGCACCTTGATGTGGGTGCCGGGCGGGGCGCTGTTCCTGTGGCTGGCCTTGCGGACGACGGCCCACGCGCTGGCCGAGCCTCGGGGCGCGGCGGCATGAGCGGACCGCCGCTCGGCTTTCTGGACAGCGCTGGTGCGCGCGCGGGCGCCACGGTGCCGCTGACCTGGTTCCTCCTGATCGTGTCGATCGCGGTGTGCCTGGTGGTCGGCAGCCTCCTGCTCAAGGCCGTATGGCGGCCAAGCCTTGCGGTGCCTGCAGGCGCTACAGTCAGCCGCAGCCGGGGCGGCACCAGGCTGATCTACGGCGGCCTGGCCGTAACGATCGTGCTGCTGGTCGTTGCGCTCGGCTGGACCATGACGGCGCTGGGGCAGGTTGCGCATATGCCGCGCCGGCCGCAGCTGGAGATCGACGTGACCGCGCACCAGTGGTGGTGGCAGGCCGATTACAACGGTTCGATCCCGGAAGAACGGTTTACCACCGCCAACGAGATTCACATCCCGGTCGGCGCCAGGGTCCTGCTGCGTCTTCATGGCGGCGACGTGATCCACAGTTTCTGGGTGCCCAAGCTGACCGGCAAGACCGATGTCATCCCTGGCCAGGTAAACCTGGCCTGGATGGAGGCCGATGCGCCCGGCGTCTATCGCGGCCAGTGCAGCGAATACTGCGGGCTGCAGCACGCCCACATGGCCTTCCAGGTGGTTGCCGACGCGCCGGATCGGTTTGCCGAATGGCGCCGCGGGCAGTTGCAGACCGCGCCGCCGCCGCACACCGCAGGGCAGGCACGCGGCCTTGCCCTGGTCGAATACCGCTGTTCGCTGTGCCATACGGTCCGCGGTACAGAAGCCGGCGCAACGGTCGGCCCCGATCTTACCCATTTGATGAGCCGCCGGCAGATCGCCGCAGGCACCCTCCCCAACACCCGTGGCTCGCTGGCCGGCTGGATCGAGGATCCGGCCGGATCGAAGCCCGGCGCGATGATGCCCCCCCAACAATTGAACGGCCAGGACCTCCAGGCCCTCGTTTCGTACCTGGAGACGCTCAAGTGAGCGGCCCGGGCCGCGTCGCCGCGCCCGAAGGGCCGCTGCCGGCAACGGACACGCGGATTGCGCGCACGCCGCGCATCGCCTTCGCGGACGACGCGCTGCGCGAGCGGCTGCAAAAGATCTGGGAAAGCAAACCGGGTCTCTACGGCTGGTTTGCCACTGTCGATCACAAGGAAATCGGCAAGCGCTATATCGTCACCGCGTTCATCATGCTGGCGCTGGGCGGGCTGGGGGCGCTGCACATGCGACTGCAACTGGCCGCGCCCAACCTGCACGTCATGTCGGCGCAGAAGTACAACGAGCTGTTCTCGATTCACGGGATGACGATGATCTTCCTGTACGCCGGGCCGGTCCTGTCGGGCTTTTCGAACTACTTCTTTCCGCTCTGGCTGGGCGCGCGAGACATGGCGTTCCCGCGCATGAATGCGCTCAGCTACTGGATTTACCTGGCCGCCGCCGCGTTCCTTTACGCCGGGCCGCTATTAGGCGTGGGGCCCAACGACGGCTGGTTCAATTACGCGCCCTATTCGGAACGCGCCTTCAATCCCGGGATCAACCAGGACCTCTACGCCCTGGGAATGGTGTTCCTCGGCATTTCGACCAGCGTGGGGTCGGCTAACTTCCTGGTCACCGCGGCGCGCTGCCGGGCGCCGGGGATGTCGATCAACCGGTTGCCGATCATGGTCTGGGGCACGCTGACCGCCAGCGCGGCCAACCTGGTGGTGATCCCCGCGGTCAGCCTGGCGTTCTTCATGCTGTGGCTCGACCGCAATTTCGGCACCAGCTTTTTCACCGCCACCGGCGGGGGGCAGCCGCTGCTGTGGCAGCACCTGTTCTGGCTGTTCGGGCACCCGTGGGTCTATGCGATCGTGCTGCCCGCGATGGGCATGGCATCGGACGGGCTGCCCACGTTCACCCGCACGCCGCTGGTCGGCTATACGCTGGTCGCGTTGTCCACCGTGGCGACGATGCTGCTGGGCTTCGGGGTCTGGGTCCACCACATGTTCGCCACCGGCCTGCCGGGGCTGGGCCTGGCGTTCTTTTCCGGCGCGTCGATCGTCATCACCGTTCCCAGCGCGATCGCGGTGTTCGCCTGGCTGTCGACGATCTGGCTGGGCCGGCCGGTCTACACCACCGCGTTCAAGTTCTTTGCCAGCATGATCCTGCTGTTCGTGATCGGCGGGGTATCTGGCTTCATGACGGCCAGCGTGCCCGCCGACTGGCAGTTGACCGACACCTATTTCGTGGTCGCGCACATCCATTACGTGCTGATCGGGATCAACGTATTCCCGGTCTGCGGCGCCACGTACATGTGGTTTCCCAAGATGACCGGCCGCCTGATGGACGAGCGGCTGGGCCGGTGGAACTTCTGGACCATGTTCATCGGCTTCAACGGCGCGTTCCTGCCGATGCACCTGACCGGGCTGCGCGGGATGCCGCGGCGGATCTACACTTACGACGCCAGCATGGGCGTATCCACGCTCAACATGATCACCACGGTCTTCAGCTTCGTGTTCGCCGTCGGCGTGCTGATGTTCTTCTGGAACGTATGGAAGTCCCGCCGCAGCGGGGAGTCCGCTGGAGCCGACCCGTGGGGCGGCCCGACGCTGGAATGGTCGACGCCGTCACCCCCGCCGCCGTACAACTTCGCCGTCATTCCCACGGTCGCCACGCGTCACCCGTTGTGGGAGGACATGCTGGACGAAAGCGAATTTCGTTCCGCCCTCGACGAAGGGATGACGCTGGAAGATGGCAAGGAGGCGCTCGCCGTCTCGATCCTCGATGGAGAGCCTGACCGGATCCTCAAGATGCCCGAGGATACGATGGCGCCGTTCTGGCTGACGGCGGCGGTGACGCTGCTGTTCGTGGGCCTGCTGTTTCATGGGTGGTGGCTGGTCGGGCTGGCCGGCCTGGGCGCGGCGCTGGCCTTGTTGGCGTGGAACCTGCCCCGCCTCAAGCTGCTGGAGCGTGAGCCCGCGCGCCGGGAGAGCGAACGTGGCTGAGCGGGTCGTTGCGCGCCCCGGCAGCCTGCCGATCGGCCCGGTGGGCGGGTACGGCATTGGCTGGAACGGCATGGTCATGCTGGTGGCGGCGGAGGCGGCGCTGTTCGCCTATTTGCTGTTCGCCTATTATTACCTCGCCGCCACGAACCCGCCGGGCTGGGTGCTGGAACCGCATCCCAGCCTGACCTTGTCGCTGCCCGATACGATACTGCTCATGGCATCGAGTGTGGCGGCGTGGTGGGGCGAACGCGGGACCCGCAAGGACGATCGCGGCCAGGCCTTGCTTGGCGTGGGCCTGGCGATCGTGATGGGAACGGTCTTCGTGATCGTTCAGGTTTTCGAATGGAAGGCCAAGACGTTCGGCATAGCCACCAGCAGTTACGGCGCGCTCTATTTCGTCACCACCGGTTTCCACCTGGCGCACGTCGTCGCCGGGTTGGCTATCCTGGCGGCTCTGTGGGTGTGGACCTGGCGGGGCTATTTCTCGCCGCTGCGGCTGCTGCCGGTCTCCAACGGGATCGTTTACTGGCACTTCGTCGATGCGATCTGGCTGCTGGTTTTCGCCAGCTACTACATCTCGCCTTACCTGGGAGTGGGCCGGTGACGCGCGCGCACGAAGGCGAGGCGCATCCCGCACCGCACCGCGACCGGGTGGCCGCTCACGAAGGGCTGTTCGCGGTCTGGGCCGCGCCGCTGGTCTGGGCGGTGCAGCTGACCGTGTCGTTCGCGGCCACCAGCAATTCCTGTTTCGACGCCGGCGACCGGCTGCTTACGCACCCCGGCGTGGAGATCTGGCCGCTGATCGTCTCGATCGCGGCGTTGCTGATCGCGCTGGCGGGGCTGTGCCTCAGCATCGTTCTGCTGCGGCGCACGCGCGACGAAACAGGCGGATCGGAACGCCGCCTCGTTGAAACCGGGCAGGGCCGCACCCGCTTCATGGCGGTGTGGGGCATCGCGTTCTCGTCCGTGTTCGCGTTCCTGATCGCGGTCAATCTCGCGCTGCTGCTGGCGATGTCCGAATGCGCGGCGTGATCGCCTGCTGCCTGGGCGCGCTGGCGGTGGCCGGCTGCGCGCGCGGCGCGCGGGACGAGCTCGCCCGGCAGACCATCGCCGCCAACTGCGGCGCGTGCCACACCGTCCCCGGCGTCGGCACCGCGCGGGGGAAGGTGGGCCCCAGCCTCGCCGGGATCGGTTCGCGCCAGGTGATCGCCGGGCGGTTGCCCAACAGCCGCGCCAACATGCTGCACTGGATCACGCACGCGCAATCGGTCGAGCCCGGCTCGGTCATGCCCGACATCCCCCTGACCCCCGCCCAGGCGGGCGCGGTGGCCGATTACCTCTATTCGCTGGATTGACGCCATGAAGACCAAGCCCCTGATCGCCTGGATGCTGGCTGCGACCGCGCTGGTCGGCATACCCGTTCTGGCCGCCGAGACGGGGCTGTTCCCGCTGCGCGCCGGGGCCAATCCGCCGGTGCCCACGGCCGTGGCGGCCGCCGATGTCTTTACGCGCGAACAGATCGGCCATGCGCTGGCCCCGCCCACGCCGGGCGCGGGCCGGACCGTTGCCGCCCCGTCCGCCTCTCCGCCCGACGACGGCCAGTGGATCATGCCGGCCAAGAACTATGCCTCCACCCGCTACACCGGCCTTGCCGAGATCACGCCGGCCAACGCCGCGAACCTGCGCGAGGTGTTCAGCTTCTCGCTCGGCGTGGACAAGGGGCAGGAAGCGGCCCCGATCGTCGTCGGCAACACCATGTACGTGGTCAGCGCCTTTCCCAACCACGTCTTCGCGCTCGACCTCACGAAAGACGGCGCGCCGCTGAAGTGGAGCTACGACCCCAAGCCCGTGCCTGCCGCCGCCGGCGTCGCCTGCTGCGACGTGGTCAATCGCGGCGCCGCCTATGCCGACGGCAAGATCGTCTTCAACACGCTCGACGGGGCGACCATCGCGCTCGACGCGGGTACCGGGAAGGAGGTCTGGCGCACGCAACTGGGCGACATCAACAAGGGCGAGAGCATCACGATGGCGCCGCTTATTGCCGGCGGGAAAGTCCTGGTCGGCGATTCCGGCGGCGAATTCGGCGTGCACGGCTGGCTTACCGCGCTCGACCTTGCCAGCGGCAAGATCGCCTGGCGCGCCTATCACACCGGCCCCGATGACCAGGCGCTGATCGGCCCCTCGTTCCATCCCTTTTACGCGGTGGACCGCGGCAAGGACCTGGGCGTGAAGTCCTGGCCAGCCGATGCCTGGAAGATCGGCGGTGGCAGCATGTGGGGGTGGATTGCCTACGATCCGGCCAGCCAGACGATCTTCTACGGTACCGGCAATCCAGGCCCCTGGAACCAGCAGCAGCGGCCCGGCGACAACAAGTGGACCACCGGGCTGTTCGCGCGCGACGTCAACACCGGGCAAGCCAAGTGGTTCTACCAGATGAACCCGCACGACGAGCATGACTACGACGGGGTCAACGAGCAGATCCTGCTCGACATGCCGTTCGCCGGACAGATGCGCCATGTACTGCTGCACCCGGACCGCAACGGGTACGTCTACGTGGTCGACCGCGATACCGGCCAGGTGCTGTCGGCCGATCCGTACGGGCCGGTCAATTCATCGCAAGGGGTCGACCTTACCACCGGACGGCTGATCAAGAACCCGGCCAAGTCGACCCGGCTGGGCCAGGTCGTGCACGATATCTGTCCGACCGCCAGCGGCGCCAAGGACTGGAACCCGTCCAGCTTCAGTCCGCGCACCGGGCTGGTCTACATCCCGCATGAGAACCTGTGCATGGACTGGATGAACCTTGAGGTGAACTACATCTCGGGCACGCCTTATGTCGGCGCGGAAGTGAAGATGAAGCCCGGCCCAGGCGGCAACCGCGGCGAACTGACGGCCTGGGACCCGGTGCGCCGCCAGCCCGCGTGGACGATCAGGGAAGATCTGCCGGTGTGGTCGGGCACCGTCGCCACCGGCGGCGACCTGGTGTTCTACGGAACGATGGACGGCTGGTTCAAGGCTGTCGATGCACGCGATGGCCGCCTGGTATGGCAGCAGAAGCTGCCCAGCGGCATCATTGGCCAGCCGATCAGCTATCGCGGTCCCGACGGCCATCAGTACGTGGCGGTGCTGTCCGGCGTCGGCGGCTGGGCCGGCGGCATCGTGTCGGGTCCGCTCGACCCGCGCGACGGGTCGTCCGCGCTCGGCTTCGTCAACACCATGACCGATCTTCCCCGCCGCACCACCGCAGGAGGGACGCTGCATGTCTTCGCGCTTCCGCATTGATGGTCCCGCGGCGCTGGCGCTGGCGCTGGCGCTGGCGCTGGCCGCGGCCGGCTGTCACCGGCACGACCCCGACGGCGGCCGGTTCGCGCCCGCCGGCCAGGGCGCTCCGGCGCAGCGCGACGTCGCGCTGGTGCCTGGCGGCGGTACGCTGGCGACAGCGCCGTCGCAGCGCGCCCGGCCCTACTACGGCAACGCCGCGGCCGTGGTCGACGGGAAGCGTCTCTACAACCGGATGAACTGCGCGGGCTGCCACTTCAACGGCGGCGGGGGCATCGGGCCGCCGCTGATGGATGATAAGTGGATCTATGGCGGCCGGCTCGACCAGATCTACGGCACCATCTACTTCGGGCGCGCGAACGGAATGCCGGCGTGGGGCGGCAAGCTGACGGACGACCAGATCTGGAAGATCGCCGCCTATGTGCGATCGATGTCCCTGCCCGAAACCCTGGCGCGCAACGGCGACGGGACCCCGTCGCAGAACCCGGCCCCTGTCCCGGCCGCGTCGGATGCCTTCGATGGCTGGCACGTCCCCAAGCCGGGCAAGGAGTAAGACACTGCTGCGCGGTCCGGCGGCAAGCGTGGCCGCACTCCTGATCGCGGCCTGCTCGCGCCCGGGGCCCGGGCCGGACCGTGTTTTCGTGTCCGATGAAGCCGGCAACGTGGTCCACGTTCTCGACGGCGCTTCGGGCCATGCCGAGGGCGACCTGAAGACCGGCGCGCGTCCCCGCGGCATGGCGCTCTCGCCGGGCGGCGGGGTGCTCTATGTCGCCGCCAGCAACGCCAACCGGATAGAGGTCTGGGACAGTCACAGGCTGGTCAAGCTGCGGGACATCGCCTCGGGCAGCGATCCCGAACGGATCGCGGTGAGTCCCGACGGCAGGACGATCTACGCCGCCAACGAAGACCGCAGCGCGATCGCGTTCATCGATGTCGGCACCGGAAAGGTGTCGCACGAAGTCCAGGTCGGGCCGGAGCCGGAAGGGATCGGCGTCTCCCCCGACGGGACGCTGCTTGTCGCCACCAGCGAAGTCGCCAGCGTCGCGCACGTCATCGACGTTGCCGGCGCCCGGGTGGTGACGGATCTTCCGGTCGGCAGCCGCCCGCGCGACATCGTGTTCGTGAACGGCGGGCGCGAGATCTGGGTCTCGTCCGAGCAGCGCGGAACGATCCACGTGTTCGATACCGCCACCCGCACGCTGAAGCACGTGATCGACCTCGTCGCCGCCTATCCCGATCTCGCGCAGGCGCAGGCGGTCGAAATGGAGCTCACCAGCGACGGCAAGCGCGCCTTCGTGGCCATGGGCCGCGGCGACCAGGTGGCCGAGATCGACCCGGCGACCTACCGCGTCGTGCGCGCCTTCCCGACCGGACACCGCACCTGGGGCATCGCGTTGTCGCCCGACCAATCGCGCCTCTACGCCGCCGCCGGACTGTCCGGCTCGCTTACGGTCATCGACCTGCGGGCCAATGCGGTGGAGCGGACCGTTTCGACGGGCGGCAAGCCCTGGACTGCAGCGGCGGTCGTGCGTTGAGGGCCGCATTCGCAGCAATCGCCGCCGTCCTGCTGTCGGGATGCGGCGCGAAGCCCCTCAGGGTCTGCGCCGACCCCAACAACCTGCCGTTTTCGAACCAAGCCGGGCAGGGGCTGGAAAACAGGCTGGCGGAACGGATCGCGCGGGATCTCGGCCGCCCGCTCGAGTACGTGTGGTGGGCCCAGCGGCGCGGCTTCATGCGCAACACGATCGGCAAGGGCACATGCGACATCTGGCCGGGGGTCGCAGCGGGCCTGGAAAGCGTGGCGACGACGCGCCCCTATTACCGCGCGAGTTACGTGTTCGTGACGCGGCGGGCCGACCGGCTTGGCGGCCTGACCCTCGACGATCCGCGGCTAAGGCACCTGAAACTGGGTGTGCAGCTGGTCGGCGACGATGGCAGCAACACGCCGCCGGCCCATGCGCTGTCGCGCCGGGGAATTACCGGCAACGTGCGCGGCTACATGCTGTACGGCGATTACCGGCGCCCGAACCCGCCCGCGGCCATCGTCGATGCCGTCGCAGCCCGCGAGATCGACGCCGGGCTGGTGTGGGGGCCGCTGGCGGCCTATTTCGCGGCGCGCAGCAAGGTGCCGCTCAGGACCGAAGCGGTCACGCCGTGGCTCGACGATCAGCAGTGGCCGATGGCGTTCGACATTTCGGTGGGGGTGCGCAGGGACGATCCGGCGCTGCTGGTCGCGATCAATCGCATCCTTGCCAAGGACCATGACGCCGTCGCGCGGCTGTTGACGCAATATGGGCTGGAGCCGTCCTGATCGCCGCCAACCCCGCCGGCAGCGCTTGGCCGGGGCCCGCAACTGTCGCTTGGCGCCGCGGTGGCCACATCGCGCTTTATCTGGCCGGCATGACCTGCTCTAGTCGGGGAATGAACCGACTGTTGCCGCTCGCCCTCGTCCTGGCGCTTCCCGCCTGGAGCCACGCCGCCGCCGACACGGCGCGCTACACAGCCATCTTCGGGGGCAAGAATGTCGGGCACTTGTGGGCCGACACGCAAGGTACAAAGACCACGGTCGATTACGACATCAAGAACAACGGCCGCGGCCCGACGATCGCGGAAACGATCACGATCGGTGCCGATGGCCTGCCCACGGCCTGGAACGTCACCGGCGCCACAACGTTCGGCAGCAAGGTGGCGGAAAGCTTCGTCCAGCGCGGCGGCCGGGCCGAGTGGGTCGATTCGACGGGGAAGGGCGCCGCCGCGGTGCGCACGCCCGCGATCTATGTCTCCCAGGCCGGCAGCCCGTGGGCGGACCAGGTCTATGCCACCGCGCTGCTTGCCCGCACCGGCATGACCATGCCAGCACTGCCCGGCGGTACGCTGAAGCTGGTCAAGGGCGACACCCTGACGGTCGATGGCAAGGGCGGACCATTGCAGGTCACCCGCTATGACCTGACCGGCATCGACACGACGCCCGAGACGATGCTCCTCGACGCCCAGGGGCGACTGTTCGCCAGCCTTTCGCCCGATTCGATCCTCGTGCGCGAAGGGTACGAGGGCGAGGAGGTACGCCTGCGCAAGCTGGCCGCGGACTGGAGCACGCAGCGCTTCGTCGATATCCAGAAACAGGTCGCGCACACCTACGACGCGCCCACGCGCATCCGCAACGTGCGCCTGTTCGATCCCAAGTCCGGCAAGCTGACGGCGCCGGTGTCGGTTCTGGTATCGGGCAAGACCATCGCCGCGGTAGAGCCTGCGAACAGTCCGGCTACGCCCGGCGAGGTGACGATCGACGGCGCCGGCGGCACGCTGGTTCCCGGCATGTATGAAATGCACGGCCACCTGGGGCAGGACGGCGCGCTGCTCAACCTGATCGCCGGCATCACCACCGTGCGCGACATGGGCAACGACAACGCGGTTCTGGCCAAACTGATCGACCGCATGGATTCGGGCGAGATCGGCGGGCCGCACGTCATTCGCTCGGGCTTCATCGAGGGTAAAAGCCCGTTCAGCGCCAACAACGGCATCCTGGTCGACAGCGAGAAGGCGGCCGTCGACGCGGTGCGCTGGTATGGCGCGCGGGATTTCTGGCAGATCAAGATATACAACAGCATGAACCCGGCCTGGGTGCCCGCAATGGTAAGCGAGGCGCACCGGCTGGGCCTGCGCGTTGCCGGCCACGTCCCCGCGTTCGCCACCGCCGACCAGATGATCGCGGCCGGCTATGACGAGATGACGCACATCAACCAGTTCATGCTGGGCTGGGTGATCGCGCCGCAGGAAGACACGCGCACGCTGTTCCGCCTGACCGCGCTCAAGCGTTTGCCGGCGCTCTCGCTCGACGATCCCAGGGTGCAGCACACGATCGACCTGATGGCGAGCGGCCACAAGGCCATCGACCCCACGCTGGGGATCCACGAAAACCTGCTGCTCAACCGCGACGGGCGCGTCCCGGTGGGGGCGGTGGACTACATCGATCATCTGCCGATCGGCACGCGCCGCAACCTGATGAAGGGTTGGATCGACGTGTCCAAGCCAGGTGACGGCGCGCTGTACGAAGGGGCCTGGGACAAGCTTCTGGCGGTGACCAAGACGCTGCATCAGCGCGGCGTGTTCATCGTCTTCGGCACCGATACCGGCGGCAGCTTCACGTATCATCGCGAGCTGGAGATCTACCAGGACAAGGGCATCATGACCCCTGCCGAAATCCTGACTCGCGCCACCCTCGATAGTGCGCGCTACACCGGGCAGGACCAGCGCCTGGGTTCGATCGAAAAGGGCAAGCTGGCCGATTTCTTCCTTGTTCCCGGCGATCCGACCGCGTCGATCAAGGCGATCAAGACGATCCGCATGGTCGTGAAGGACGGCACGTTCTACTATCCGGCCGAAGTCTATCCCAAGTTCGGGATCAAGCCGTTCGCGGCGGCGCCTGAGGTGACCGGAGCGACGCCGGCGCAGCATTGAATCGGCGCCCTCGCAGTAAAGCGCGGCCGGAACCGCCGCCAGCCGGAGCGCGTTGCATGGTTTTGAGGCTGAAACCATGAAACAGAGCAAACCGCTGGAACCGGAAACCGAAAATTCCTCGCTCAACTCGGAGATCGAGGCGGCGACCGAGATTCAGTCGAGCGTGCGACCGGAGGACTATCCCCTCGATCAACGAGCGCGCATCGACCCCGCCCGCAAGGGCGGCCCTTCGAAGCGCAAGGGCTAGCCGCTCCATTCGTCGAGCGCATGGCGGTAGCGGTCGGCAAGCTCGTCGCGGCGCTGATGAAGGCGCTTCAATTGCGCTTCCTGCCGCGAAATCAGCAGGTCCTTGCGCGCGCGCAACTGGTCGATCCGGATATCGATCTCGCGCAAGCGCCGCTCGCCTTGCCGCGATGCATCCTCGATGGCGGCTTCGGCCCGGCCAAGTGCAAGACGGCTTGGCCGCGGCTTGCGCTTGATCGGCGCAGGTTTTGCCGGCTGCGCCTTTCCGGCCGGTTTCGCCGCCGGCGTGGAGGCGGCCAGATGCTCCGCCAGCGATCCGCGCCGGACCCGGATAACTTCGCCCGGCCTGGCCAGGGGCGCGGCGGCAAGGCGCTCGTCCGTGACCATCCGGGCCGCCCCGCGCGCAAACAGATCCTTGCTCGTCCCCCAGGCCGCCAGCGCGGCTTTCTGGCTTTTCGCGGCGACATAGGCATCCTCGAAGCCGATCGCGGTACAATAGACCTTCAGCCTGCCGCGCCCCGCCACGATCACGCGTCCGCCAACTCGGCCCAGACCGGGCAGTGGTCGCTGGTTTTCTCCCAGCCGCGAACCTCCAGGTCGACCTCGGCCTGGCGCAGCCGCGGTGCCAGCTGCGGCGAAAGAAGGATATGGTCTATCCGAAGCCCGGCATTGCGGGCGTAAGCGTTACGGAAATAGTCGAAGAACGTGTACACCGTCTCGCCGGGATGGAGCGTCCGCAGGGCGTCGGTCCAGCCCTGGCCGACCAGCCGGGCGAAGGCATCGCGCACTTCCGGCGCGAACAGCGCGTCTTCCTGCCAGCGTTCGGGCTTGTAGACGTCAAGCGCGGTCGGCATCACGTTGTAGTCACCGACCAGCGCTATCGGCAGGCCTTGTGCATGAAGGTCGGCGGCGTGACGTGCGAACGCCTCGAACCAGCGCAGCTTGTAATCGAACTTGGGACCGGGACGCGGATTGCCGTTGGGCAGGTACAGGCAGCCGACGATGATCCCGGCGACCGCCGCTTCCAGGTATCGGCTGTGCGCGGGATCGGGATCGCCGGGGAGACCGCGGCGGGTTTCGTGAATGTCGCCGACCCGGCTGAGGATGGCTACGCCGTTCCAGCTCTTCTGACCGTACCAGACCGCGTCGTAGCCAAGGTTGCGAATAGCATCGATGGGGAAGCGTTCATCGGGAGCCTTCAGTTCCTGCAGGCAGACGACATCGGGCTGGCGTTCGGTCAGCCACCGCAACAGGACCGGGAGCCGCCCGTTGACGCCGTTTACGTTGTAGGTAGCGAGCTTCACCCGGTCGTCGAACCGCCCGAAAGCGCGGCTGCGGCGCGGTCCAGCGTCGCCCTGTCATTGCCGTGCTGTTGAATGAGGTCGCGGGCCTGGTCGAGCGAGATGCCGTGCTTGCCGGCGAAATAGCTCAGCTCGTAATCCTGGTCGCCGGCAACACGGCTACGGTCCTGCTGCGAGGTGATGTCCTTGCTGTCGGGCATTGTCGATCTCCTGTCGTTTTCGACAACATCGCAGTGCGCCGCCGGTTCCGCTACATCGCCCGCGCACTGCGCCACAGCACGTACGCCGCGACAGCAAAGATCAGGACCGCGAAAACCAGCGTCAGCCGGCCCTTGTGTTGCGACAGCCCACGCGCCGCCATCGATCCCAGCACGCTGCCGCCAAGGCCGCCGGCAATGAATGCCAGCGCCAGCGGCCAGTCGACCAGCCCGGACAGCGCGTAGTTGGCCGCGGTCGTCACCCCGAACGCGGTCACCGCGATCAGCGACGATCCCACCGCATTCAGCATCGGCATGCCGGTGGCGGCGATCAGGCCGGGCACGATCAGGAATCCCCCGCCGATGCCGAAAAAGCCCGAGAACAGTCCCGCGCCCGCGCCGTATCCGACCAGCTTGCCGGCGTTTTCACGGCCAAGCCGCACTTCGGGATCGCCGGCGGCGCCCCGTCGCCTCAACATGACGACGCCCACGACGATCATCACTACCGCGAACAGCGCCAGCAGCTTCTGCCCGTCGAGCGCCTTGCCGAGCGTCGAGCCGAGCGCCGCGCCCGCTATGCCCGAAGCAGCGAAGACTGCGGCGCACCGCCATTTCACCGTGCCGGCCCGCCAATGGCTGACGAGACCCGATGCGGCGTTCACGGCCACGGCCAGCGCGCTGGTGCCGATCGCCATGTGCGGGTCGCGCACGCCGACGAGGTAGACCATCAGCGGCACCGCGAGGATCGACCCGCCCCCGCCGACAAGGCCAAGGACGAAGCCGACCAGCCCGCCCGAAAACACGGCCAGCCCGTAGTGGACGGCGTCCACGGTCACCGGGCGGCTTCCCTGCCGAGGCGCGGTCGCAGGCTCGCCAGGTCGAAACCGGCTTTGGCCGCGGCGGCCAGGACCCGGTCGGCGCCGTGTTCGCCGGCGCGCGACAGGGCCCACAGCGAGGCGGCGCGCATGCCGGACTTGCAGTAGGCCAGGACAGGACCGGGGTTATCGTTCAGCGCCTTGGCGAAGGCGGCGACTTGTTGATCGGTGATCTGCCCGGGGACGACGGGGATGTGGACGTAGTCGAGGCCGAGGCGGCGCGCGGCGGCCTCGACCTCGGCCGACCCGGGCTGGCCGGGTTCTTCGCCGTCGGGCCGCGCGTTGACAATCGTCCGGAATGTGCCGGCCAGGGCCGGTAGGTCCTGAGGCGAAACGAAACTGCAGACGGAGACGTCTTCCGCCAGGGGCTTTGTGTCGGTCACGGTCATGATCCTTTCGAGGCAACGTGGTGAAAATCGCGCCAGTCGTCGTAGAGGCGGTGCAGGATCATTCCGGCGATCATGGCGGCGGCGAAAAGCCAGCTCTGCCACGCTCCGAATGCCAGGCTTGCCAGCGCCGGCCCGGGGCACAGGCCGACAAGGCCCCAGCCAACGCCGAACAGGGCGCCGCCCGCAAGCAGACGGGCATCGACGGTGCGGATCTGCGGGATGCAGAATTTCTCGGCCATGATGGGCCGCTTCATCCTGCGGACAAGCAGGTAGGCGATGGCCGATGGCACGAGCGCGGCGGCGAGGACGAACGCCAGCGCCGGGTTCCAGCGCCCGCCGACGTCGAGGAAGCCGAGGACGCGGGCCGGGTCCGTCATGCCCGAAATCGCCAGGCCAGCGCCGAACAGCAGGCCGACGATCAATCCCGGAAGGCCGTGTCGCATCAGCTCGCTCCCAGTACGTGACGGACCACGTAGACGGTAGCGATCCCGGCGGCCATAAATGTCGCCGTTGCCGCCAGCGAGCGTGGTGAGAGCCGCGCCAGTCCGCAGACCCCGTGGCCGCTGGTGCAGCCGTTGCCGAGCCGGGTGCCGAACCCGACCAGCACACCGCCGGCCGCCAGCACCGGCACGGATGACGTGATCGTCACCTCCGGCCGGCCGAGCAGGGCGGCGACCGTCAGTGCCCCCAGCGGCAAGCCGGCGGTGAACGCCGCGGCCTGGCTCCACGGCGGACCCTTGTCGGCGATCCGCAAAGCCGCCGCGGTCATGCCGCTGACCCCGGCGATCCGCCCGGACAGGAGCATCAACAGGCCCGCGGCGGAGCCGATCAGCAACCCGCCCAGTACGGCAAAGGCGATAATTTGGAACGTCA
The DNA here is from genome assembly GCF_049354825.1 of Parablastomonas sp. CN1-191. GTDB lineage: Bacteria > Pseudomonadota > Alphaproteobacteria > Sphingomonadales > Sphingomonadaceae > Novosphingobium. The sequence goes on from NZ_CP186480.1 coordinate 2,655,238, forward strand.
TCATGGCACCCTCACAGCAGATTGAGCGGCAGCTTGAGGTAGCGCGTTCCGTTCGCCTCGGGCGCGGGCAGTTGGCCGCCGCGCATGTTGATCTGCACCGATGGCAGGATCAGCCGCGGCATGCCCAGCGTGGCATCGCGCGCGGTTCGCATCGCGACGAACGCCTCCTCTGAAACGCCGTCGTGCACGTGGACGTTGGCGGTTCGCTCGGCGCCGATCGTGGTTTCCCAGGCGAAGGTTTCCCGGCCGGGCGCCTTGTAGTCGTGGCACAGGAACACCCGCGTATCGTCGGGCAGGGCCATCAGGCGGCGGATCGAGCGGAACAGCTGGTGGGCATCGCCGCCGGGAAAATCGGCCCGCGCGGTTCCGTAGTCGGGCATGAACAGCGTATCGCCGACGAACGCGGCGTCGCCGATAAGGTACGTGAGGTCCGCCGGGGTGTGGCCGGGTACATGCAGGGCGATCAGCGGAATCCCGCCCACCATCAGGACGTCGCCATCGCCGAGCAGCCGGTCGAACTGCGATCCGTCGCGGGCGAAGGCGCTGCCTTCGTTGAAGACGTCGCCGAAGACGTCCTGCACCGCCACGATGTTCCGGCCGATCGCCAGCGTGCCGCCAAGCTGTTCCTGCAGGTAGGGCGCGGCCGAAAGATGGTCCGCATGGGCATGCGTTTCGAGCAGCCAGTCGACCTGGAGTCCGTGTTCGCGAACATAGGCGATGATCGCGTCTGCGAACGGGGTCGACGTGCGGCCCGACGCCTGGTCGAAATCGAGCGCGGAATCGATGATGGCCGCGCGGCCGGTTTCCGGATCATGGACCACGTAGCTCGCGGTGAAGGTCGGCTCATGGAAGAAGCTGCGCACGGCCGGGGCGCGCAGGTCGCCGCGCCGGATCTCCTCCACCTGGCTGGCGGCATTCTGAAGAACGGGATCGTCGTGCATGTGTCTGGTCCAGGGTGTGAAAGGGACGATGTGATCGGCTAATATTCGCGCCGCGATCCGGAATGCTCCCAGGGCGGCTAGGCAAGGTCCGGGCAATAGAGCTCGTGCAGAACGTGCAGTACGCGTAGCGCCCTGGGATCGGCGACCCGGTAGCGCAGGCTCTGCGCCTCGCGCCGATAGGCCACCAGGCCCTGCTCGCGCAGCTTGGCAAGGTGCTGCGAAAGCGCCGACTGGCGAAGGCCGACGCGGTCCACCAGTTCGCCTGCCGCCAGTTCGCCGCAAGCGGCCAGGTGGCACATCACCAGGAGCCGCGGCGCGCTGGAAAGGGCGCGGAGCAGGTCCGCCGCTTCCCCCGCATTGGCGGCAAGGTCATCAAGGGTGTCGGTCGCAGCCATGCAGCCCATATATTCGTATTATCTAATTTAGCAATACCTAAACTACATGGTGCCTTGCGCAAGGATTGCGCGGCCGGGCCCGACAGTGCACCCATGTGCGTCGCGCGCAGGGCGGGCGAGCCGACGATGAACCAGCCGAGCGGGACGGGCGATGCGGGTACTTGTGATCGAGGACGACGAGCATCTCGGCGCCGCCGTGGCCGACTGCCTGCGCCAGTCCGGTTATGCCGTCGACTGGGAGCGCGACGGCGCCGCTGCGAACGACCTGCTGTCATACCAGGATTACGACGCGGTCGTGGTCGACATCGGCCTGCCCGGCATGGACGGCATCGCCATCCTGCGGGCGATGCGCGCGCGCGGGACTCGTACCCCGGTGCTGATGCTCACCGCGCGCTCGGCCATCGACGACCGCATCGACGCGCTCGACATCGGTGCCGACGATTACCTCGCCAAGCCGTTCGACGTGCGCGAATTCCTGGCCCGGTGCCGGGCGTTGCTGCGCCGATCGAGCGGCGAGGCGAGCGACCGCATAGAGCTCGGCAAGCTGACGTTCGACGGCGTCGCCAAGACGGTCACCATCGACAACACCCAGCTGCTGCTCCCGAACCGCGAGTTCCGCCTGCTCGAAATCCTGCTGCGCCGGCGCGGCCGGCTGCTCGACAAGGACCAGATTGCCGCGCAGCTGTTCGATTTCGACCATGACGCGGGGCCCAACGCGATCGAGGTCTATATCGCTCGCCTGCGCAAGAAGCTGGCCGGCGCCGCTGTGATCCGCACCGTGCGCGGCCTGGGTTACGTTATCGAGCCGAGCGATGTGGCGGCCGGCTGACGCGGGTTCGATCCGCGGGCGCTTGCTTACCCGGCTGGGGCTGCTGTTCGCGGCGGGGATGATCGCGCTGTACCTGGCGGCGACGTCATACGCGCGGTTCGCTGCCGATAGTTCGTTCGATCGGCTGCTGCTGGGCAGCGCCGGGTCGATCACCGAGACGCTGTCGGTCACCCCCGGCGAAGTGCGGGCCGACATTCCCTATTCCGCGCTCGACATGCTGGCGGCGGCGCCCGACGACCGCGTGTTCTACCGCGTCATCGGCACCGACGGCGCGACGGTAACCGGCTATGCCGACCTGCCGGCGGGCCCCGCGTTGTCGGCGCGGGCGCGTGAGACCGGCGCGCCGCGCTTCTTCGATGCGGTCTACCGGGGCGAACCGGTGCGGTTCGTGATCATGGGGCGCGAAGTACGCTTTGCCGGCCGCTCGGGCTGGATCCGTGTCCAGGTCGGCCAGACGCGCGAGGCGCGCAGCAGCCTGGCCCGTTCGCTGACCATTCGGGCGCTGTTGCCGATCCTGGCGATGACGATGCTCGCGGGGGTGGTGGTGTGGCTGACTGTGCGGCGCGCGGTGCGCCCGCTGGAAGCGGCGGGCGCGCACATCGCCGCGCGCGAGGCGAGCGACTTGTCGCCGATCACGGCCTCGCTCCCGCGCGAAGTCGTCCCGCTGGTGGCGGCGATCAACGCGTTCATGGCGCGGCTCGACGGCAATATCGAGGCGATGCGCGGATTCATCGCCGATGCCGCGCACCAGCTGCGCACACCGCTGACGGCGCTGCTGGTGCAGCTGCGCTCTGCCGAAACCAACCGCGGGGCGACGCGCGACGCCAGCATTGCCGCCGCGGGCCACAGCGCGACCCGGCTGGCGCGCCTGGTCGACCAGTTGCTCAGCGATGCGATGATCACGCACCTGGCGGAGCAGCGCCGCGCCGCGCCGATGGACCTGCGCCGCACGGTCGAGCAATCGCTTCAGGACAGCCTGCAAATGGTTCAAGATGCCGACGTGCGGTTCACCACCGATCTCGACGCTGCGCCGATGATGGGCGACGCGGTCATGGTGTCCGAGGCGATCAAGAACGTGGTCCACAATGCCCTCAAGTACGGTACCGGCAATGACGGCGAGACGCTGGTCGAGCTGCTTCTGGCGCGTGCCGGCGATCGCTACGCCCTGTCGGTCCAGGACCGTGGCCCGGGCATCCCGGCGGACCGCATCGACCGGATCGGCGAGCGGTTCGAGACCGGCAGCGGCTCGCGCGGCGGCGCGGGGCTCGGGTTGGCGATCGCTCGGCAAGTGATGAGCAGGCATGGCGGCACCCTGGCGGTTACCAACCGCGACGACGGTCCGGGCCTGCGTGCCGTGCTGGCGTTTCCGGCGGCATGAACCGGCGCGGGATCCTGGCTGCGGGGATGCTGCTGGCGGCGGCGAGCTGCCACTGGCCGGCCGGACGCGACGCCGCGCCGCGCGGGGTCGTGACCGTCTACAGCACGACCGATACAGCCATCTTTCGCCCGGTCATCGCCGATTTCCGCCGCCTCCATCCCCAGGTCGACTTGCGCTATGTCGAGCTTGACGCCGCGCCGCTGTTCGACCGTTTTCTGGCCGAGGCCAATGGCGGCTCCCCGGTTGCGGACCTGGTGTTCAGCTCGGCGATGGACCTGCAGGTCAAGCTGGTGAACGACGGCTATGCGCAGCCGCACTATTCCGCCGCCGCCGAGACGCTGCCCCCCGCCGCGCGCTGGCGCAGCGAGATTTTCGGGCTGACGTTCGAGCCGGTGGTGATGGTCACCAATCCCGACCTTCTCGCCGACAAGGATACGCCGCGCACGCGCTTCGACCTGGTCCGGTCGCTGCGCGAGCGGCCGGGATTCTGGCGCGGCAAGGTCGGCACTTACGACATCACCCGCAGCAGCGTCGGCTATCTGCTGGCAGCGCAGGACGCGCGGCAAAGCGGCGAATTCGGCGCGCTGGTCGAATCGCTTGGGCACGCTGACGCGCGCACGTATGCCAACACCGCGATCCTGCTGGACGACATCGCCTCGGGACGCGTGGCGCTGGGCTACAACGTGCTCGGCTCTTATGCGCAGCGCCGGATCGAGCGCGGGGCCAGGCTGCGGATCGTCTATCCGGAGGACTATACGCTGGCGGTGGTGCGCGCCGCGTTCATTCCCCGCCGCGCGCCCAACCCGGCGGGCGCGCATGCGTTCCTGGAATATCTGCTGTCGGTGCGCGGCCAGCGCATCCTGGCAACGCGCAGCAACCTTGCCGCGGCGAGCACGGCGGTGGCGGGGCCTTACGGCCGGCTGGGCGTGCAGGGCGCCGCGGTCGGGCCGCTGCGACCGATCCCGATCGGGCCGGGCCTGCTCACCTACCTCGATCGCCAGAAGCGGGAACGGTTCCTGACCAATTGGCACACCGCGCTCGATCGCTGACAGCGGCGACAGCCTGACGACAGTTTCGCACGCTAGGACCGGCGCGACGCGGTGATCCGCCCCTCCATGCAGAGGGTCGGACGCCGGGGGGCGAGGAGCGTGACGTGCTGGCAATTTCCGGATTCGCGATGGTCGCGGCGTTCATGGCGCTGATCATGCTCAAGCGCCTGACGCCGCTGGCGGCGCTGGTGGTCGTGCCGGTCGCGACCGCGCTGCTGCTGGGGACCGCCCCCGGCGCCATCGGCAAGATGGCGATGGAAGGCATCCTGGCGCTGGCGCCGACCGGCGTGATGCTGATGTTCGCGATCCTGTTCTTCGGCGTGATGATCGATTCCGGGCTGTTCGACCCGGTGGTCGGCTGGATCGTCCGCCTGGTAGAAGGCGACCCGATGAAGGTCGTGGTCGGCACCGCGGTACTGGCGGCGCTGATCTCGCTCGATGGCGACGGTGCCACCACCTACATGATCACGGTCGCAGCGATGCTGCCGCTGTACCAGCGGCTGCGAATGAACCCGCTGAACCTGACCTGCGTGACGATGCTGGCCAGCGGCATCATGAACATGACGCCGTGGGGCGGGCCGCTGGCGCGCGCGGCCAGCGCGCTCCACGTCGACCCCGCCGCGATCTTCCTGCCGATGCTGCCGGCGATGGCGCTGGCGCTGGCGGGGCTGCTGGGGATCGCCTGGCACCTTGGCATGGTGGAGCGCCGGCGGCTGCGCTTCGGCACCGGCGCCGTCGCGGCCACGAACCCGGTGCCCGGCGACGACCTGGTGGAAGACACCGCCCTGCTGGCCGATCCGGTTACTCACCGCGAAACCGCGCGCCCGCGGCTGGTTTGGGTCAACGCTGCGCTCGTCGCCGCGCTGATGGCGGCGCTGATCGCGCAGGCGCTGCCGATGGCCGTGCTGTTCATCCTCGGCTTCGTGGCCGCACTCCTCATCAACTATCCGCGCATGGCGGACCAGCGCGAGCGGTTGGTGGCGCACGCCCCGAACGCCATCGCGGTGGTCTCGATCATCTTCGCGGCCGGCATCTTCACCGGCATCCTCAACGGGACCGGAATGGTGGCGGCGATGTCCGCGGCGTTCGTGGGCGCGGTCCCGCCGCAGCTTGGCCCGGCGCTGGCGCCGATCACCGCCGCGGCCAGCCTGCCCTTCACCTTTTTCATCTCGAACGACGCGTTCTACTTCGGCGTGCTGCCGATCGTGGCGGAAGCAGGCGGCCATTTCGGCATCATGCCGGCCGAGATGGCGCGCGCCTCGCTGGTCGGCCAGCCGGTCCACATCCTCAGCCCGCTGGTGCCCAGCACCTTCCTGCTGGTCGGGCTGGCGGGCGTCGAACTGGGCGATCACCAGCGCTTCACGCTGAAATGGGCGCTGCTGATCTGCCTGCTGATCGGCGCCGGGGCGATGCTTACGGGCGCATTCGGAATGGGCGCGGGCTGAGCGGCCGCAGGGCGACAGGTAGCCGACAGCAAGCGCTGATAGAGTTGACGCAAGAAACGAAGACCGGCCGCACCGCGGGACAGGTTTCGACACATGGGAAAGGACGACAGGCCATGAGGACCACCAGCATTTACCGCGCCGCGATTTCGCGCGCGTCCGCCACCTCGCTGCTCGCGCTGATCGCGGCCAGCGCGGTGGCCGCCGTGCCGGGCATGGCCGCGGCCCAGACGATCGAGGCGCCGACCCCGGCAGCCCCGACCCCGGACGAGGAAACCGCGCAGCCCAAGCCCGATTCCAATGGCGAGATCGTCGTGACCGGGTCGCTGATCGCGCGCCGCGACGCCACCAGCTCCAGCCCGATCTCGACGGTCGACGCCGACGCTCTGTCCAGCACGGCTTCGCCCTCGCTCGACAAGGCGCTGGGCCAGTTGCCCCAGTTCTCCGGCGCGCAAGGCGCCGCCGAAGTGGGCGACGCGCAAGGCACGATCGGGTTCAGCGGGGGCCAATCGTACAGCGACTTGCGCGGGCTCGGCCCGAACCGTTCGCTGGTACTGCTCGACGGGCGGCGCCTGATGGCCTCGTCGCCCGACGGCGCGATCGACCTCAACACCATTCCCTCCTCGCTGATCGGCTCGGTAGAAGTGATCACCGGCGGCGCTTCGGCGACATACGGTTCGGACGCGGTGGCCGGCGTGGTCAACTTCAAGCTGCGTACCAAGCTCGACGGGCTCGAGCTGACCGCCAAGACCTCGATCACTGACGAGGGCGACGGCGCCACCAAGAGCATCGCCGCGGCCTGGGGCTCCTCGTTCGCGGACAGCAAGGGGCGCGTGCTGTTCGCGCTCGAATACGCGGACCGCGATGCCGTCGCCGGCCGCGACCGTCCGTTCTTCGCCAATATCCGCCAGCTCGCCCGCCCGCCCGAAGGCATCATCGGGGCCGGCAACTACGGCGGCGGCGCGCCCTCGGTCGCGGCGGTCAACGCCGTGCTGGCCGGCTATCCGGGGACGACCCCGATCGCCGGCAGCGGCGCCTACAACGGTGCGATCGGCGTCAACAACGACGGCACGATCTTCACCACGCTGGCGGGCAGCAACTGCGTGCAGAACTACCGCGGGCTGAACCAGGGCGTGCTGGGCCTCAACATCAGCCCCAACTGCCGCCAGGTGCAGGTGGCGCTGGGCCAGTACTTCGCCGTCCAGGTGCCGCTCAAGCGCTACAACGCCTTCACGAAGCTGAGCTACGAACTGTCGAGCGACATCAGCGTCTACGGCCAGTTCGGCTACATGCGCTCCGAAGCGCTGAGCCAGACCGGCGCCGGTTCGACCAAGCCGGCGATCCCGCTGATCGTGCCGCGCAGCAACCCCTACATCACCGGCAACGCGGCGCTGCAGCAGATCCTCAATTCCAACCCGGCGGCGACCGGCAACCTGATCGTCACCAAGCTGCTGACCAACTTCGGCAACCGCGTGGAGACGTTCGATTACGACGTCTGGCAGGGCGTGGTCGGCCTGGAAGGACGCATCCCGGGCACCCCGCTGTCGTTCAACCTCTACGGTTCGCAGGGCAAGGCGCAGTACGTGAACACCATGTACGGTGATGTCAGCAGCACCGCCATCAACTCCGCGCTCAACGGCACCGCCAATTACCGCGGCCAGAACGGCAACTGCATCGGCTATGCGGTCAACCCGTTCGGGTCGGCGCCGATCAGCGCCGGCTGCCTGGAATACATCAGCCGCACCAACATCAACACCAACGACCAGAAGCAGACGATCGTCGAAGGCACGGTGCAGGGCCCGCTGTTCGCGCTGCCCGGCGGCGACCTCAGCTTCGCGGTCGGCGCCGATCACCGCCAGACCAGCTTCAACTACGTTCCGGCGGACACGCTGCGCACCAACGATTCGATCAGCTACGGCCTGATCAGCGCGGCTTCGGGCAAGCAGTCGGTCAACGAGGTCTTCGGCGAGCTGCTGATCCCGATCCTGCGCGATACCCCGTTCTTCCGCGAACTGACGGTGAACCTGGGCTACCGCTATTCGGACTACAGCCTGTTCGGCGGCCAGAACACCTACAAGGGCGACCTCACCTGGCGCCCGGTCGAGCCGGTGCTGCTGCGCGGCAGCTACTCGGTGGCGATCCGCGCGCCCAGCCTGGGCAACCTGTTCGGCCCGACCTCGGTCGCGCAGCTGCCGATCGGGACCGGTCCCAACGCGGGCGATCCGTGCGCGGTGGGCAGCATCTATCGCACCAGTTCGGCCGCAGCGCAGGTTTCCGCGCTGTGCCAGGCGCAAGGGATTCCCGCGGCGATCTACCCGACTTATACTTACGGCATCTCGACCGTGCCCGGGCTTGACGGCAGCAACCCGTCGCTGACCCCGGAGCGCGCGACCACCTATTCGTTCGGCACGGTGATCACGCCGCACTTCGGCAGCCCGGTGTTCAACCGGGTCCAGCTGTCGGTCGATTACTACAACATCCGCATCAAGGACGCGATCGGCGCGCTGCTGCTGTCCGACATCCTGCCGCGCTGCTTCAATTCCGACGGCATCAGCAATCCGTCGTACGACCAGGGCAACGCCTATTGCCAGCGCATCACGCGCGATCCGCTGACCGGGCAGATCACGCTGGGCCGGCAGGGGCTGTTCAACTTCGCCACCTACACCGTTGCGGGCATCGACGCGCAGCTCAACTGGCAGATGGCGCTGGGCGACATGGGCATCGGCGGGCAGGACAGCACGCTCGACCTGCGCTCGACCGTTTCGTACCTCGACAAGTACACGGTTGCCGGGCTGCTCGGTTCGCCGACCTACAATTATGCCGGCACCGCCGGGTTCGGCGGCGTGGGCGGCGGGATCTCGCACCCGCGCTGGAAGACCAACACCAGCCTGACCTATAACACCGGGCCGTTCAGCGGCACGCTGATCTGGCGCCATATCTCGAAGATGGACCACTCCGACCTGCTGTCGAACCCGGCCTCGCCGACGCCGGGGATCGCCGCCTACAACTACTTCGACGCCAATGCCGAGTTCTCGGCCGGGGAGCGCTTCACCTTCGGGCTCGGCGTCACCAACCTGACCGACAAGACCCCGCCGTTCATCAGCGCCGCGCCGCTGACGACCGACGCGGCGACGTACGACGTGATCGGGCGGACCTTCTTCGCCTCGATCAAGGCCCGGTTCTGAGTGTCCGGTCATGAGGGCCCGGAGACGATGAGGTGAGCGCCCCGCCGACCGGTCCAACAGCCGGCACGCCGCCAGGCGTGCTCGACCGGGCGGTGGGGCGTTCCGTTTTCGGCCGCGATGCCGCGCTCTACGACCGGGCGCGCTCGGCCTATCCCGGTGCGCTGTATGCAGCGATTGCGGCGCGGCTGCCGGCAGGGCCGCGCGTGCTGGAGATCGGGGCCGGCACCGGGCTGGCCACGCGGGGGCTGGCCGGGCTCGAACCGTCGCGGCTGGTGCTGGTCGAGCCCGACCGCGGCATGGCCGATTTCCTCGCCACGCGCTTTCCCGCCCCGCAGGCCGAAGTCATCTGCGCCCCGTTCATCGACGCTCCGGTCAAAGGACGGTTCGACCTCGTCGCCTGCGCGGCGGCGTTCCACTGGCTCGACCCCGACGCCGCCTTCGCGCGCATCGCCGGCCTGCTGAATAGCGGCGGCATCTGCGCGCTGTGGTGGAACAGCTACTTCGGGCATGGCCTGCCCGATCCGTTCGGCGAGGCGGTGGCCGCGTTCCTGCGCGAGGAAGCCATCGTGCTGCCGCCGTCCTATGTCGGCGGGCGGCACTATGCCTTCGACACGGACCATCATGCCGGAGCGATGGCGGCAGCAGGCTTCGGCGCGATCGAAAGCCGGGTCTTCTCGGCCCCGCGCGCGTTCGACGCGTGGAGCGCCCGCGACCTCTACGCCACGTTCTCGTTCATCGAAGTGCTGACCCCTGTGCGCCGCTCGCGCATTCTCGACGGCATCGGCCGGATCGTCGACGACCGCTTCGGCGGCCACGCCACCGCGGTCTGCGCGACCGCGCTTTACACCGGCGTCAACGCCGGCTGAGGCGCAGGCGCCGTCAGGCGGGGCCGGGTTCGGGCGCGGGCGTGCCGGGATGCGCGCCGGCCCGCTGGGGCAGGACAACGATCAGGATAACGATCGCCGCCAGCAGCACGCCGGTGGCGATCGGGCGGCTGAGCGCGAGGCCGCCGTTGGCGACCGGCTTGTCGAGGAAATCGCCCACCGTCGCGCCCAGCGGCCGGGTCAGGATGAAGGCGGCCCAGAACAGCGCCACGCGCGACAGCCCGGTCCGGAAATACAGCGCCGCGAGCACCGCCAGGGCGGCTCCGAACACCGCCGCGCCGCCGCCATAACCGAGCCCGGAATCGGCGAACCAGTCTCCCAGCGCGGTGCCGAGCGTCTGCGAAAAGGTGATCGTGATCCAGTAGAACGTCTCTTCGCGCGCGCTGACGATCGAGGCCACCGATATCGACCCGGTCGCCTTGTACCAGACCAGCAGCGAACCGAGCACGCAGCCGAGCAGCAGCAGCGATCCGCCCGGATAGCCGATCCCCAGCGAACGGGTGCAGAAGTCCGCCAGCGTCGTTCCCGCCGTGGTGGAGGCGATGATGGTCGCCCAGTACAGCCACGGGTTGAAGACGCGCGCCCGCACCTGCGCCCAGACCAGCGCGATCAGCAATACGCCGAAGATCGCGGTGCCGACCAGGTAGCCGTTGAGGCCGCCCTGGCCCGCCGTTGGCGTCGTCTCGCCCAGCCACGACATCGACACGGTATCGCCGCCGGTCTCGCCCAGGGTGGTGGCCAGGATCTTGATGATCCAGAAGCCCAGCGTCACCGCCGGGACCTTGGTCAGCGCCTCCGATTTCGTCATGCGGGAATCCTTGCAAAGCGCGATGGCAGACCGCCTCGGCCCGGGCGTTGCAGGATTGGCGGCTCACCGCAATCCCTTGCGGATGCCTTGGCAAGCGCCGCCGCGGCGGCTAGCCCGGCGCGGTGAAGGCTCTCCATGATCCGGACCGGCTGCTGGCCGATGGCCTGGCCGCGATCCGCGCCCAGTTCTCGGTCCCCGCCGGGTTCCCGCCCCCCGTCCTTGCCGCCGCCGACCAGGCCGCGCGGCGCGTGCCGAGCGAGCACGCCGATCGCACCGCGCTGCCTTTCGTTACGCTCGACCCGGCCTCCTCGACCGACCTCGACCAGGCCTTCACGATCGAGACGGCGGGTGCGGACCTGCTGCTGCATTACGCCATCGCCGACGTGGCCTGGTTCGTGGACGACGGCAGTGTGCTTGATACCGAAGCGTGGTCCCGCGGCGAGACGATCTACCTGCCCGACGGCAAGGCCGGCCTTTATCCGCCAGTCCTGGCCGAAGGTGCGGCCAGCCTCCTCCCCGACGGACCGCGCCCGGCGGTGATCTTTACCGTCCGCGTCGCGCCCGATGGCGCCGTCCGCCTCGACGGGGCCGAACGCGCGGTGATCCGCAGCCGCGCCAAGCTCGCTTACGAGACCGCTCGCGGCGATCATCTTCCCCCCGCGTTTCCGGAACTGGCGGCGCGAATCGCCGCGGCCGAGGACGCGCGCGGCGCCTCGCGCGTCGACCCCCCCGAACAGGAAGTCGCACCCGGCGACGATGGGCGGCTGGCCCTGCGATTCCGGCCGCCGCTGGCGTCGGAGACGATGAACGCGGCGCTCTCGCTGGCAACCAACATGGCGGTTGCCGATGCGCTGTATGCCGCCGGCACCGGGCTGTTCCGCGTCATGGCCGCCCCTGACGATTTCGCGGTGCGACGCCTGCGGCAAACGGCAAGGGCCCTTGGCGTCGCCTGGCCCGACGACCAGACGCTGGCGGCGCTGGAGAAGACCCTGCGCGGCGCCACCCCGGGCGAAGCCGCCTTCATGCTGGCAATCCGCCGGGCTGGACAGGGCGCCAGTTACCAGCCCTACCAGGCCGGTCAAAAACCCTGGCACGCCGCCATGGCGGCGACTTACGCGCATGCCACCGCGCCGCTGCGCCGCCTGGCCGATCGCTACGTCGTCACCGCGGCACTGGCAGTAGCGAACGGGCGGCCGGTGCCGGCGGCGACGCAGGACGCCTTCGCGCGGCTGCCCGCGGTGATGAACACGTCGGGCGCCCGCGCCGCCCAGGTCGAGCGCGCGGTGGTGGACCTGGCCGAGACGGCCCTGCTGTCGGGGCGCGAGGGCGAATATTTCGCCGCCCAGGTGACTGACGTGGGCGACAGCGGCGCCCGCATCCAGCTTTGCGAACTGCCGGTGGTGGCGCGCGTCGCCGCCCACGACGCGCCGCCCGGCACCGCGCTCAAGGTCCGGCTCGACCAGGTCGATCCGGCGCGCCGGACTTTGGCCTTTACCCGGGTCGGCTGAACCGGCTTGCGCCCACGCTCCGCTGCCGCTAGGTGCCGCGTTCCCCGGGAAGCCGGGGAGGATGGCCCGATGGCGGAGTGGTTACGCACCGGACTGCAAATCCGTTTACGCCGGTTCGATTCCGGCTCGGGCCTCCAAAATTCCCGCTTGCGAACCGGGCCCCCGGCCCGATAGACGCTGGCAGCAGTGCCGCTTTAGCTCAGTTGGTAGAGCACATCATTCGTAATGATGGGGTCACAGGTTCGAATCCTGTAAGCGGCACCACTCACTCCTAAAATGTCGGCCCTGCGGTTGAAGTCATGGACCTGTGCCATTTTTCGGCGCAGTTCTGCGGGCTTTTTGAACTGCGCATATCAGAGTGTGGTGACGAACGTCTCTGTTTGTGGCCAAATTTGAATGAAATGCAGCCCGGTCTGCGAAGCCAGTTTGGCAGACCACACTTGGCGTTTTCAGGAGTTGGAGAACATTCCGACCTGCGCGACCCAAGATGGGGCTACGATTGCTCCGAGCAGGCTGGCATGTGTTAATGCAGCGGGCTGAGTACCATCAATGACCGCTTCGACGACCTTAGGGGATAGCCATGATAGAGCGACCAGCTGGGTCAGCCGCTTCCGGCATTGTCCGGTCGTGGCGGCGAGACCTGTGATCGTCTGACCCTGTTCAGCGATTAGGCGTTCACGAATCGTAATCGCCTCGTCGAGCAACGCGGCGAGCGTGCGATCGCACGTGCTGCTGGCACCGCCATTAAAAACGAGCTTCACCTCGTTTCCTTTCCGAACCCGGCAGGCTGGGAGCACAAGCTCAAGGCCGGCTTTTGGTTTGAGGGGGCACTCAAGCGCAGCTTCGAGAGTGGCGTGGTCCAGCTCGATTGTTACGCTTTGATCGCCTGCCTTCACGCTACGAATCAATTCGGCGACCTTCGCTCGTCGATGGAACGTGCTGGTCCGCAGACGTTCGGCCAGAAGGGAACCCTGACTGATCGCTCGGCAGATAGAACCCGCGTCTGATGACAAGATTGCTTCTCGGATTGCACTGCTATCCTCGCACCACTCCGCCAGACAATGGACGACCGCGCGCTCGACCTCATGGGCAGGGAGCCGCCAGGCAGGATGGCTGTTCGTGAGCGCGGCGCCGTGGGTTACGTAGTAGCGGTAACGCTTGCCATCCCGGACTGAATGGCTGGGCGTCATTCTGCGACCAAGACCATCGGTGATTATCCCGGCCAAAAGGCTGACCTCTCGCGAAGTCCGGCGGGAGCTACGGTTTACGCGGTTCGCCTCTAACCTCTGCTGGACATCGTTCCACAGCGTCTCGTCGATAATTGCGTCGTGCTCGCCGGCGTGATCCGCGCCCTTGTGAATGATGCTTCCGCGGTAGATACGATTGCCAAGGAGATGGAACAGCGCGCCGCGCTCGAACGGGACGCCGCCCTTGGTTCGTCCGTCCTTTTGCACCCGCTTCGCAGTACGGTAACCTCGTTCGCGAAGCTCATCGATCAGCAGCTGGCCGGTGCCTAAAGCGACGTAGCGCTCAAAAATGTGGCGCACAGTTGCCGCTTCCAACTCGTTGATGATCAACTTGCGATCTTGAACCATGTATCCAAGCGGGACCGGCCCTCCCATCCACATACCCTTGGCCTTTGACATCGCGATCTTGTCGCGGATGCGCTCTCCGGTAACCTCGCGCTCGAACTGCGCAAAACTTAGCAGGACATTGAGCATAAGCCGGCCCATGCTGGTCGTGGTATTGAATGACTGGGTCACCGAGACGAAGCTGGCACCGGCTTGGTCAAGCACCTCGATGATCCTCGCAAAATCGGCGAGGCTGCGGGTCAGTCGGTCAATCTTGTACAGCACGATGACGTGGACGCGCCCGGCTGCGACATCGACGAGTAGGCGTTTCAGAGCAGGTCGCTCCATCGATCCCCCTGAGAAGCCGCCATCATCGTAGCGGTCACGGACGGGCGTCCAGCCTTCATGGCGTTGGCTGGCGATGTAGGCGCAGCAGGCATCGAACTGTGCATCAAGACTGTTGTACTCCTGCTCCAGCCCTTCTTCGTTCGACTTGCGGGTATATACCGCGCAGCGCACCGCGCCGCGGGGTCCGTCGTTCGTGTCGCCCGCTCCTTTAGCCATTTCCGCCACTCGGATTGAGTCCAAAGAACCGCGGTCCTGACCACGGCGTGCCCGTTACCTCGCGCGCAATTGCACTGAGCGAGCGATATGTTCGGTCCTCGAATACGAAGCCTTCAGGCTCAATCTGGACCGTGATTGTCCGACCATTCCAGCTCCGGACAAGCCGCGTCCCGGGCCTGATCACGACACCAACTTTGCCGCCTTTGGCTAGCGCGCGCAGCTTGGCAGCCGAGCCGCGCTTCAAGCCGCCAAGCGCCTGCTCCTGCAGCCGATACGCGATGCCTAAGCGCAACAAATCCGGGGCGAGGCGGGGAGATGGCACGCCGTATACCCGCGTCCACTCTGCCTTCAGATCTACCGCGGCCATAGCGTCGAGGGCTGCCAGCTTTCCTCCAAGTTCTCTCTTCATTGCGGGCTGCCAGTGATTTTGTAGCAAGTCATTTCCCCGCGTTTGCAGCGCTCGATGAGGTATCCTTTCTTCTTGAGCCCTGTAAGCGCGGCGCGGGTCGTGTGAGGCAGCCATCCGATTGCTTGGATCAATTCTTCCAAAGTCCCGCCTTCGCTGCGTCTGAGCAGGTCGGCCACTTGCGCAATCTTACTGTGCTTCCGCGCCGGTGCGGTATCATCAATGACCCCTGTTCGCGGACCCATGGGTAACGGCCCTCTCGGTTCTGTAACTTGATCGGGTGCCGAAGACTCGTGCTGTGGGCTCGGCTCGCGAGCGTAGCGGCGGCCGGTACGAAGCTTGCTTTTCTCAATCATCGGGTGGGTCTCCTAAGGCGCAGTCTCTTGCTGCTCCCACCACCCTCAGCCCCGATGCGCTGAGCATCCGGGTCTGCTGCCACCATCTTGCGGCAGCTGATCACATGAATACCAATGCTCCAGTTGGGCAGACAGTCCAGTCGGATTGCGACATGGGATAAAGAAATCGCGGAGCGTCTATTTCCCTGTGGCCCGACGTCAGCTTTGCGCCCCAATTCCAGTCGTCCAGATTTCTCCGTTGGCTTCCTGAAAGCGGACATTAATCCGATTTAAGCGGGATGGCGGGGTTTGGGACTTCCTGCCATTATCCAGTTACGCGTCGAACGGCAGGTCTCGCCAGTAGCGGACGTCCGGTGCTTCGCCGACCGGCCATCAGATGCGACTTGAGATGGCCGTTTTCTACTTGACCGGTTTCGGAGATCGGCCCGAGAAAACGGACGTTCGTTCCCGACCCGTTCGGCGTAACACGAGCCGCTGTACCGACGCCGGGGGCTGGCCGATTACTGGCCATTTGGCTTCGGGAATTGAGCTGGGCTTAGCCGTCGTTCCTCATCAATAGACGGGCTCCTTCGATGCGAAGGCGCGTGGTGGGACGGCACCATCGAAGGAATCGTCATTCACGCAGGCCAGCGTAGCAACATCTTCAAATCTGCCTCAGCGCGAACCGCTTCACTCCAGGTAAGTGGTTGCTGATGGGCAAGCGCATTCCGTAAAGCGCGCAATCGGAACGCGCAGTCTGCATAGTTGAACGCTTGACGCCTGTTGAGAATGAAGAGGATGTTGCTCCACTCGAAACTTTCACGAGGGACCTTGGTATTGCTCCACGGATCGGTCAATTCGGACGGCAACCTGCGTCCATGCTGGTCCAGAAAATCTCGCAACCCTTCAGCTAACCACGGAAACATGACTGACGCTTGGCCGCGCCAAATCCGTTGCTGTAGACGTTTTAGATTGTGGTGAAGGAGCCACGTAGCGCACACCTCGTCACGGCCGCGCCACAATAGCTTCGATTCTCGGACCGGCTGCTTTAGTATCCAGGACGTGGGATCGAACCTATCTCGGTCTGGTAGGCTCAAAAGCTCGGCCAATTGGTCGAGGTCGCCCCTTGAGACCTCGATTGCCGCGGCATCGCCGCTCTCGGCAAGCAATCCCGGTTCGCGGCGAACGGAGCTGGCAAACAAAGCCGCTTCTGCCGGTCCGATAAAATCTCCATCGTCGAGCAGGTGACAGCTGGCCGGCGGTTGCGCGCCATCGGTTATAACAGCGAGCGCTGGCCCTTCTTCGCGCTTCAATCGCGCGTTTGCGAACGTGCCGGCCAGGAGCAGCCAAGGTGCGGCCTCCCGTCCGCGCACGTCGGCAACGAACAAGTGGTAGTCGAGATCCGATGCAGCGACGCAGTCTAGCAAGTTCGCCACTGGAGCGAATGGTGCCGCAGCCGCCAAAAGTAGCTCTTGTGGCGTTTCCCCATCGGGCTCGATCGAGATCGTGGTGAATCCCTGCAAACCGGATGATGCCCGTCGGAGCAGTTGATCTGCTGTCTCGGGGCGTCTGGCACGCACAATCAACGGATGGCCGGCGCCGGCGCGCTCAAGTGCATCGTCGAGACGATCCTCGACCACCCTGTCTAAGAGGCGCTGCCTCACTGGAGCAGGCGTGCGGTCAGCGGGTTGAAGATCAACTGCTGCGTCTCGCTCGCGGTTACCGCTGTCTCGACTACGCCAAGCGCAACCAATTGTCGGAGCTTCTCAGCCCCGGTGTCGCCGCCAACCTCCATCGCCCACACATCCACGTCATTGGCATTGACCGGTTCTACGCCAACCGCTTGGAGCAGGCTGCGGCCGAACGCCGCGAGATCCTGATCCAACGCAATTTGCTCGAGCGTGACCTTAGCCGCGGACGCCTCCACGGCTGTGACCAGAGGATCCGGCATCCGCTTCGCGGGGCCATCGAGCTGCGCTGTTTCGAGAACGTGAAGATAGCCACCGCTGGCAACTCGCAAGCGAGCTTGTGCCGCTTCATTATCCGCGAATGCGACTTGTTCACGGTTCATCCAATGGAGCATCCCTTCGAGCGGCAACGGGCCCACCTGAATGTGAACGATGTCGGGCATTTCGCCGAGAGCATCGAGAACAGCGATCTTCGGCGATCCGCAGATAATCACGCGCACGGGCCGCAGAGATTCGCGAAGGGCAGTATTCTTTCGCAGTTCGCGGAGCGTTTCGGCGTCGGGCCAATCGCCTTCGACTAGCACAATGCCTGGAGCATCCGGGGTAGCATCACGACGCAGAACCGTTGCTGCATCGGCGATGTGGCGCGGATTTGAAGAAACTAACTGCCGAGGGCTTCGCCAACTCACGGATGGTCCGGTCAGCAAGGCATCGACGGAAACACGCAGAGAGCCCAATCCCGATGCGGGTGTGGCGCTTATTAATATGATGCGTGGGCCAGGTTGCGCTTTCAGCATAGCGATCAACGCAGCCTCTTGGCGGAGAGTGAGAGGCGACCAGCGTGATCCAATCCGCCGATGGCTGAGAAGCGAGTCGGGACGACGGCGCGGCGCCCGCTCGATCAAGTTCTGAAGTCGATTGCCGATGTCGGCTTTGGTGCCGAGCATCGCCGCAATGCGCTGGGAACGTAGAGCATAGTGGTCGCTCTTGCGCGCCAGCACACCCATTTCGACCATCTCGTCCAAAATCGCTGTGAAACTCTCCAAGGACTCCGTTTCGGCAAATCCGGCGGGCCACCAATCGCGTGCGGACCGAGAAATCTCAGTGGCGCTGTAGCCGAAGGTGGTCGCGCGTCCTCCGCGGCTATCGTCCTGCATCCGATCCCACACCGCGTAAGTGATCAACTCGTAGCGTTCGTCGAGCTTGAGTGTTTCCTGGAAGCGATAGGTGACGCTGTCGCGAAACGTTTTGTCCTCGAAACAGCTTTCGATAACATCTCTAGTAATAACTGCGGGTAGCGCCGACGGTTCGCCTTTGCCGGCGATGCGTGTGTTCATGAGACCAACGACGGCCTTTCCGAAACTTTGCATCAACGATGGATAGAATCCAACAAGCGACAGCATATGATAGGCATCAATCGTTCTCTCGAACGAAAGTCCGAGCGCTGCCATCGGCTCAAGCGCCATTTGTCTTGCTGCGAGTCGATCCGATCCGAGAAGTGGGCCGACATTGATTGGCGCGCCCCAATGTAAAAGAGGACTATTAGGGGCGCGGTAGAATCTTTGCACATTGTGGAGGCCGGCGAAAACAAACTTGATCCCACGCTTCGTGGATTCCATCAGTTGTTTCATTATGCCGATCTGAGGAAAATTTTGCTCCATTTCGCTCGCAAGGAAGGCATCGGCTTCATCGAGCATGATGAGCAGGAAGCGGCCCGCCTTTTCGTCCACCCACCCCCTCAGCTTGTCCGCGATAGTGGCGCCCCGAGCAGGCAGATGAACGCCTCTTTCTTTCAGCTTAGAGTGAACCTCCTCCCATACAGCATCAGCGCCTTCACTTTCGCCGACCGCCTTAATGTAGCAATAGACTGCTACCCGGTCTTCATTCGCATTTTCGCGCAGCTCAATCTGCTTGAGCAATGCTGTTTTGCCGAGCTGGCGACCGCCGTAAACGAAAGACGGCCCATTCGGGTCGACAAGGGCGTTGATCTCCCGCTGGCGGCCGAAGAAGTTCTCGATTGCCGTTTCGGCACCCGTGTCGGCATAGGGATGCGCGCCGCCCATAGCGACTGCCAGCTCGAAAAATTGCCGTAGCCTGCGATCCGGCGTTGCAGCCAGCATCGCTATCGTCACGCCGTCTGCGACGGCGACCGAGCGTGTGCCGCGGCGAGTCTTGCGAAGAACGTCACGCCTAAGCCGGTAGTCGAGGGTGTCCGTGAAGATCAGGAGCACCTTGTCCGGCAGCGTGTCGAGAGCTGTCAGGCAAGCCTCAGCGCCATCGGGATCGACAACCACAAGGGCATAGTGATTGCGCCGATCGCCGCCTCGGAGCCGCTCACTACCAAAGACAGGCACCGGGCAAATATCACGATCGCCGAATGCCACGCTGGACATAGAGAACTGATACCAGCTTGTTTCCCTTTTTGCGTTTTGAAGCCGGACATTTGCCCAGCCAAGGGACTCAAGGAGTTTGACGGATTCCCTAATCACGCGGGTCTTGGGGTCGGCCAACTTATCACTCTTGCGCGCAGGTGCCGTGAAGGTCCGGCGCAGATCGATGAAATTGCGTATGAGTTCGTCTGCACGTTCCTTGTCGAACGCCGTGAGTTCGCCGAAACTGAGAGGACCGAGCTTGCCACCGTCTCGGATCAGCTTGGGGAGATTGCCCCAGTCAATTGCGGGTCTGTCCCCGAACGCTTCGAGCGCGCGGCAAAATTGCGCAAGGAGATCGAGGGCTGTCGGTCCCGACGAACCGGCCAAACCATGCTTTTCGATCTGCTCAATCTCTTCCGACAAGGTCCCAAGATCACCGCAGTCAAGCTGCGCGCGGCAATCTACAAGTGATGTGTCGAACCGCTTCTCAAGCGAGTCAATGCGCGCAACAAGAGCGGCTCTCAGCGGCGCTCGCACCTTTTCGAGCATATATTGGATTCGGTCCAGATCGCGGTGGGCGACGGGAAAGTCTGCAACTGTCTGCAGGTCGCCAATATCGCGCGGAAGCTCGTCGACATTGAGCTGCTCAAAGCTCGTCATCGCGCGCTCTAGTTCGTCGAGGTCAGCGCTTTGCTCGGTAGTCGCGATCTGAATATCATCAAGCAACTGCCGCACCGATCGAACGCGGTCGGACAGTCGCTTGCGGGCAGATACGATCACCGCTTCGAGTCTATTCTCGGTGGTATCGCTATCGATTGAACCGAGTCGACTAATAAGCTGGCGAGCTGAACTTGCCGCCTCTAACTCCAGGCAGGTTTCGAAAGCCTTCTCCGGGTCAGCAATGCTATGCGCGCACCCATGCGCCGCTGCCGCTGCTAGATCCTCTATGTCGTCGGCCGTGACGCGAAAACCGATGCGCGAATTGAACGGGAATCTCGGTAGGAGGCAAATTTCCCAATCAAGGGCTTCGTCGGCATGGGTCCGATAGACTGTCTCGCCGGAAAGCTGTGCCTCAACTCCGCTGACGACCGACTGGAAAACTCCCGCTGCCACTTCGATTGCAGGATCGCTCTCACCCAGGGCGCGAATGCTATCGCGCGCGTAGTTCAGCGCCTTGAGCAACTGAACCCGGTCGACTTGGAGCCGATCCTCCCTCGGTCGGAGCATCTGCTGCCGCGCCTCACTCCAATGTCGGAATAAGTCCATTGCTGCGGTCATTTGACGCTTGAGATGCCGGCGCGCGTTCCCTTCAATAGGCTCGCGACGGACTCCCTTTGCCAATTTTGCTCGGGCATCGTCGATTGCCCGATCAAGGTCACTGTCGAGATCCTCGAGGATGGTGGCTACCTCAGCAACCGCGTTCGGGGCGCCACCAATGACGAGCCTCACAGCCTGTCCGAGCTTACCCTCATCGATAAGTTCAAGCCAAACCGCAGTGGCGGGTTGATAGTTCATTCCGCGATTGGGCGCAGTCTCCTGCCACTCTACGATTTGAAGTTTCACGTCATCCAGGCGAGCCTGCTTTGCAGCCTGGTCGGGCGCCGCAGCAAGCTGCGCCAGATTGTCGACACGAAGACCCGCGAAATGTTCAAGCACGGAACGGAGCGGCTGCAATTGCGCAACCACGTCACCTTCGAGGGAGTGCAATATCGCTAGTGCGGTCTGAGACTGCACAAGCGCTGGTCGAATGGCACCGGCGAACAGCAGAAGATCGTTGCTCGGCTTACTGACACCCTCGAACCTCGCTGAGTTCAGCAGGCTGTCCCTCAGTTCGTCATATTCCGCCCAGCCACGGCTATAGACGGCCTGAACGGCGTTCCCGCGAAACAATCCTTCCAACGTCGCGCGAGGGAGACTGGTGGATTGGGTTGCGCCTGCGATGTTTTGCCCGTCCGCCAGATGAACCGACAGGGCTAACCTACCAGTGCGAAGCGCCGTATCGATCCACACGTCCCATCCAGGCAGAGCGGCGACGGGAGGGTCTGGTGCATCCGGGCCGTCCCCGGCGGTGGAACCGCTGCCTTCAACCGCTTCGGCGAGATCGGAGCCAGCATCCGGCGAAGATGCCGATTCCAGCGCAGCGAGCGCGTTCCCCGCGTGATCGAACACGATGTCTTCGTCGAGCTCCTCTGACTCAGGCGAAGCCGGGTGATCCGCATCTTGATCGGCGGCACCCGCCTCGCTGAGCTGGGAGCCATCATCGCGCCGGCTCGTCGCCACATCGAGCGCCGGCCTAACTTCCTCTTCGTGAGGCTCCGACTGTGGCTCCACCGGCACTGGTACGGGAGGCGCAGGACGGTTCACGCTGTCTGATTGATCGGTCGTATCGGGCTTGCCTCGCTGAATGGCGCCGGCAAGCACCTCGATAGCGACATCTCGCGCTGCAGTGCTGGCGTTGAAGGCGACGAGCGCCTTTTCGCGTTCGGCCGGACTCGCATCGAGCGAAGCAACCATTTCTTCCCGCGAGAGCACGCTCGTGCGGTGAGCTTCATCGAAGTCCAGCAGCGCATTCTCGATGCGCTCGACCGCCTCATGCGATATTTCGTCGACGGACGATGCACCGACCCGTGAGCTAACAACAGCGTCTAAAGCCGAAAGACGTGCGGTCAATCGGTCGCGGCGTTGCTCGAGTTGCGCCGAATCCAGCTCTGATTGCTTTGCCTGCGCGACGTGCGTGTCGACTGCGTCCGCCAAAGCAGCAGCCCATTCAAGAAGTGTGCTATTCGGCCGCTCGCGCAATTGCTCCGCGGCTGCCAGCAGGCGCGATAAGGTTGCCTCAATCTGGGCGTCATCGAAGATGTCGCGATCAGATTCCTTGACGCCTTCAGATAACTCGCTCTCGGCACTTTTCACTTCGATGGCAACATTGTCGTCATTGTCATCACCGACCGTCGCCGGCAACTGAAGCCAAGGATAGTTGGGAGCGAGCGCGCGAAGCCGAGATGCATCGACCCCTTTTTTGGCCACCACGGCTTTCGCCATGCTCGTGACTAGTTCACGCTTGTCATGGGCGCGGCGTCGTGGCGTGCCCGTGGTCACGATCAACCAATTATAGAGAACGGGTAACAATCCTCGCTCGTCAGCCTTACTGAGCTTCTTGTGGATGACAGCATCGATTTCCGGACCGCGCCCGGCCTCA
This sequence comes from Parablastomonas sp. CN1-191, assembly GCF_049354825.1. Lineage (GTDB taxonomy): Bacteria > Pseudomonadota > Alphaproteobacteria > Sphingomonadales > Sphingomonadaceae > Novosphingobium. Next base: position 2,677,792 of record NZ_CP186480.1, read on the forward strand.
TAATATACTGCAAGCCAACGATAAAATTGCTCGTCGTCGAAAATCGTGATCCCATCTACGCCGAGCGCCTTAAGCAGGACTCGCCGATCCGAGTTTGGGAGCGGGTGAAACTCCTTGATAAATTCCCAATCGAGCGCGGCTGTCATGCTGCGTTAGTGGAGAATTTCGTCCTGCTTTTCCAGTCTCATCCGACCATCCGCCCGCAAATGAATCAAATTCCGAGTTTGGTCCGACGCGCGTCGAGGCGCTGGTAGCTGCTAAAGCCAATGAGCTTCGCGGCTCGGGTCTTATTGTCGCCAGACGCCGCCAGTGCGCGGCTGATGTAATGCTGGGCGACCTCCGCCATGATCGCATCGAGGTTGCACGAGGGACCAAGAGGGCGATCCAGAATATGATCGCCGACAGCGTCTCGTGGCTCGTCGATGAGGGCTCCCGCTATATCCTCGCGGTCGAGAACGTCATTATCGGACCAAACCATAGCGCGCCGCATTGTATTGTAGAGTTCGCGGACGTTACCTGGCCAAGGCTGATTTGCCAGAGTGAGCTTGGCATCAACGTTGAGAGATCTGGGGCGATAGAGCGGATCTTCGGCCATCTCCTGATTTATGCGATGCAAGGCGGTGTCGATGAGCAGTTCAACGTCATCTCCTCGCTCTCGCAGCGCGGGCAACCGAATACGGAGAACCGCAAGACGATAGAAAAGATCTTCCCTAAATCGTCTCTCTCGCGTTTCGACCACCAAATCCCGATTGGTGGCGGCGATCAGACGGACATCTACCTTGCGGGTGCGATTCTCGCCGATCCGGGTAACTTCACGTTGCTCCAGCACTCGCAGCAAAGCCACCTGGGCGGGGAGAGGAAGTTCGCCGATTTCGTCAAGAAATAACGTGCCGCCATCGGCCTCTTCGAAGCATCCCTTTTGATCCGAGTCCGCCCCGGTAAAAGATCCGCGTTTGTGTCCAAAAAGCCGAGATTCTAAGAGATTCGCCGGTATGGCTCCGCAGTTAACTACCACCATTGGTTTGTCGGCGCGCGGGCTCGCCATCTGAACGGCGTGCGCGAGCAGTTCCTTACCCGTGCCGGACTCACCCTCGATCAACAATGGTACGTTTCGCGGCGCGGCCTTGGTCGCAAGTGCCACGACGCGCGTCATCGTGTCGCTCCGGAACGCGATCTGGCCGAAGGTGCTGGCCCGGGCGGGCCGTTCGGCTACGGCGGCACGCAGGCGCTGGTCGGCATCATAAAGCAAATCCGGCAGGATCTCTGCCGGCAGATTAAAAGGCTTCGTAACCCGGTTCGTTTTTCCCGCGGCCGACGACTCTAGCAATTCGGCAGGAAAGCGCGAGGTCGCAAGCAGCAGCCATACCGACGCCATCACCGGCGTGCCTGGGCTCAGGTGGAAGAACAGCTCTGGATCGACCTCGCCATCGCCCAGCGCCTCTGCGACGACGGCAGAGGCGTGCCGATAGATTTCAGTGAAGGCATTCGGCTGCGTGAGCATCGTCGGTCGTGTGACGATTCTGACGCCCGGCACCCGCCCCGCAAGCCAATTCGAGTAGGCGTCGATGCGCTCGACGCTCCAGCTTGCCAGAAGCCAAACACAATCCAGCGCCAACGAAGCGTCCAAGAGCGAGGCCAAGATTGGGCCATCTCTCTTGTCGCCTTCGGCATTGAGATCCGCCTGACCGATCCATGCAAACAGTATGCGTGCCATGCTGCGACCATAACAAAAATCATTCTAACATAATATCCATAATCATTTTTCCGTACATTAAACGGCTGAAAATGGCGTAAATCAGTCATTTATTGAACTTGGCACGCTGCCTGCACTGCCCTGGTTGTGAAGATCAGGGAGAATCGAATGAAGCGCTCAAAACAATTGTTGATGGTCTACGCCGAACTGCGCCGGGCACTCGGTGACACGATGACGGCGCGCGAGGTGCTCGAGTCTGCCGAGCGGCTCGTCGACCTCGCGAATTATCGCGAGGTGATCGATCGCTGCGGCACGGTCGACTACACGGCCGCCGGCTGCGTGCCGCTCGATCGCGCTTTCAGCGATGGTGGTTGGGCACTGCTCGCCGAAGGCTATGCGGGCGGCGCGCTGGGCGATGATGATCCGGCGGACTATCACTGGCGCTTTGGGCGCCGGGCGGTGCCTCTCATGGAGCACTGGGCATGACCAACAACCGTCACAGCGGCCTCCTCGCGGCCCGCGAGCATCTTCTGTCGGGCCAGCCGATGACGCGCCTCGAAGCGATCATCCTCTTTGGTGTTCCGGACCTGACCAAGCTGATTAGCGATCTGCGGCGCGATGGCTTCATCATCGAGGCCCGTCAGATCAACTATGCTGCCGCCGTCGTTCGGGTGAACCGCCATGCGGTGCTGCAGCCGCCCGCCAATCTTCCCGTCAAGGAGATCACGCTCACCGATTATTGGGTGAGTAAGTGAAACGTCGCTTCACCCGTCGCCAGCGCCGCATCGTGGCGATGGTCGCGGCTGGCCGGTGTCGCCTCTGCGGGAATGCGTTGCCCCCTGATTTTCACATCGATCACCGCCGCGCCTTTTCGCGCGGCGGCCCCACCATCCTCGCCAACGCTGACGCTTTGTGCGCGCGTTGCAATCTCTCGAAAGGTTCGAAATCCATGTTGAAGCTCCGCCCGTGGCAGTGCGCCGCACATGATCAGGCGATTACCTGGCTCACCCAGACCGCGGCCGATCGCCATTTCCTCATCAACGCCGCCCCCGGTGCGGGCAAGACGTTGGCTACCTGTGCCATCGCCGCCACTTTGTTCGAGAAGGACGAGATCGATCGCGTTGTGGTGATCGCCCCCCGCAACGAGGTCGTAAACCAGTGGGCGGCGGATTTCGCGCGGGTTACCGGGCGCCATATGAACAAGGCGACCGGAGCAGACCAGGAGTTGCACCTCCTGGGCCTCGATTTGTGCGCCACCTGGAGCGCTGTGTCGGGCCTGCAGGACGCCTTCCAGGCGATCTGTCGCGACAAGCGTGTCCTCGTCGTTTGCGATGAGCATCATCATGCGGCCGTGAAGGCGGCCTGGGGCGATGGCGCGGACAGCGCCTTTGCGGATGCACGTTTCGTGATCGTTCTCACGGGAACGCCGATCCGGTCGGACGGGGCGCAGTCGGTATGGCTCGCCTACGATGATCAGGGTGCGATCGATCACCCCCTGGAAGGCACCTACACGCTCACCTACGGCGAGGCGGTAGATCTGGGCTACTGCCGCCCCGTCACGTTTCATCGGCACGAGGGGCGCTTTACCGTTGATCTCGAGGGCGGCGAACAGGTGCATATCTCCAGCCGCGCGAAGGCGGAAGTGACCGGCAAACTCGCGCGGATCCCCGCTCTGCAGCGCGCGCTGGACTTCTATCGTCTGGCATGTGTGCCCCAGTACGAGCCTGGCAGCTCGGTTCCGCTCTCGTCCGGCTATCAGGCCTCCATGGTCGAGTGGGCCAGCGCAAAGCTCAACGACCTGCGCGAGCGGATGCCGCGGGCGGGTGGGCTTGTGATCGCACCGTCGATCGAGATGGCGGAGTATTTTGCGCAGTTGATCGAAAAGCTCGAGGGCGAGCGGCCGATCATCGTTCATAGCCAGATGGCTGGTGCCGAAAATCGCATTGCTGCATTTCGGAACACGGATCGCCGCTGGATCGTGTCGGTCGCGATGATTTCGGAAGGCGTCGACATCCGCCGGCTCCGCGTCCTCATATATCTCCCGCATGCACTGACCGAGCTGGCGTTTCGACAGGCGATCGGACGTGTCGTGCGTACCGACGGCCCCGAGGACGACACCCGCGCATACGTCGTGATGCCGAGCTTCGAAACTCTCGAAGTCTATGCACGCAGGGTCGAAGAGGAGATGTCTGCCGAAGCTCGCAGCGAGACACCGCCGCGCACCAAGCGGTGCAGCGTTTGCGCTGAGGAAAATCCGCTGGGGGCTTCCGAATGCGAGTCCTGCGGCCACGCATTTCCGCCCCGCGGGGGCCGTTTCCACGCCTGCCCCGAGTGCGACGGCCTGAATCCCGCGGGCGCGCAGGAGTGTCAGCACTGCGGCACCAGCCTCGGCCACACCTTCGCCCTCACTCTCGACGAGGCCCTCCGCACCGGTGCGATCGTTCGCGGCATGGAAATTGACGAGGATGCCGTGCAGGCGGGCGAGCAGATGGCGCCCAAGGTGCGGGAGATGGTTCTCAAGTGCGGCGACGCGGCTTTGGTGCGGGTCACGCAGTTGCTTCCCGAGGAGAGCTGGCACCGGCTCCGCGCGATTTTCGAGGACGCCGCTTAGTCCGCGTCTCCCTCCAATCCTCAACCTTTTTGCTTCGAGAGGAGCCACAGATGAGCTTTGTCTTCTACGATACTGAGACCACTGGCATCTCGACGGATTTCGATCAGATCCTGCAGTTTGCGGCTATCCGCACCGATGCCGACCTGAACGAAATTGCCCGTATCGAGATGCGCTGCCGTCTGCTGCCGCACGTCGTTCCGCATCCCGCTGCGCTCAAGGTCACCGGCATGTCGATCTCCCGGATCACGCACCCCGCATTGCTCGGTCACTACGAAATGATCCGCGAGATCCAGGCCACGCTTATCGACTGGTCGCCCGCGATCTTCGTGGGTTACAACTCGATGAGGTTCGACGAAAATCTGCTTCGCCAAGCGCTTTTCCGCACGCTTCATTCGCCCTACCTTACCAACAGCAATGGCAACTGCCGTGCCGATGCGCTGTCTCTCGTACAGGTGGCGTCAGAGTTTGCTCCAGACTGCGTGGTCGTTCCGACGGCGGCGAATGGCAAGCCTGTCTTCAAACTCGATCAGCTTGCTCCTGCGAACGGCTTTTCGCATCAGAACGCCCATGACGCCTTGGCCGACGTCGAGGCTACGATCCATATGGCCAAGTGCGTTCGCGAGCGGGCTCCTGACTGCTGGAACCGCTTCATCCGGTTTTCGTCGAAGGCGGGGGTCAACGACTTCATCGGAAGCAGGGACGCCTTTGTGCTGACCGAGTTCTATTTCAACAAGCCATACCACTATATCGTGGCGCCTATCGGTACGGACCAGGACAATCCGGCCGCGCAACTCTGTATCGATCTGCGGCACGACCTCGACTTCGTGTCTTCTCTTTCGGATGGTGCCCTCGCGAGCTGGGTTTCGCGCAGCCCGAAGCCGATCCGAAAGGTAAAGACGAACGCGGCACCGTCGATTGCCCCTGTCGATGGTGTCCCGCTCTCGTGGCTTGGGGCTTTGACATCCGCACAGATCGCGAGCGCTGCCGCCCGCATCCGGGGAGACGATCACCTTAGGCGCCGGTTGAATGAGGCAGCGCAAGCGGGACGGATTGCGTTCGATGAGTCGCCTCACGTCGAAGAGCAGATCTATTCCAGCTTCATCCCGAACGGTGACCGGGCCAAGATGGAGGCTTTTCACGTCACCCCCTGGGCCGGGCGCGTTGCGATCGTTACGAGCTTTGAAGACCAGCGCTTGCGCCACTATGGATTTCGCCTGATCTATGAACGATACCCCGACTTGCTTTCCGTCGAACTCCGGAACTTCTATCGTACGCACGACAGCTCCAGGTTGATGGACACGAGCGGAGCGACAAAATGGAATACCTTTGCAGGCTCGTTGAATGCTATTGAGCAGCTGCTCGCCCATTGCGATCAAACGCAGACCTCGATGCTAAACGATTATCAGATGTACCTCCGGGCAAGAATTGCGGCTGGTGGCTGAGCGCTCAACATCCGCTTTAGACGTCGGAGCTTTTCCGAAGTAGATAGTTCGAAGGTCGTCATGCCGATCACCCCGGGGCTACGCCTGTAGCCGGATGAACGAATGGCTGCTTTTGAGATCGCGCTGAATAAGCTAAGCGATCGAGGTTGTGGCACCTTCCTGACAGTCTGCTTCGGGGCGTTGCATCGGCAGCTTTTGTCAAGAGCAGCCGCAGTGGTGGCTAATCTGAACGACCGACATTGGGTCTGAAGCTGACTGGGGCGTCACCAATCTTTAATGGCCGCTTGGCTCAATCTGGGGACCTTGACCGGACAGGCCGCCTCCGGCCCAGATGCGGCCGGTAAGTATCCGCCGAATGGGACCAAATTCGAAATTCGACGACACACCAAATTGGTGCCAAGTTATGACATGGGCAACGCTCCGTTTTCTGTGGCGCGCAGAACATTCCTGGGAGGCGCGCTTGCTTTGGCTTCGCCATTGCAAGCTATCGCTTCACCGGTCCTCTTGAGGGTAGTCCTGCTCGGAACCAAAGGGGGCCCAACGCCGTCAGCGTTTCGAGCGCCGGCTTCGGTAGCGATTGCTATCGATGGTTTTGTTTATCTAATTGATTGTCCCAATGGTGTTGCCGGCCAACTGGCCAAGGCGGGGTTCCGTCTGAATCAACTGGCGCAGGTGTTCGTCACCCACAACCACTCGGACCATGTTCTCGATGCAGGAAGCCTGGCGGTCTTGGCCTGGGGATCGGGCCTGGATCATCCGATCACGTTCCATGGACCGCCTCCACTCAAGCAGATCGTTTCGCACTCGCTCGCGGCCTCGAATTTCGACACCACTGCAAGAATGTGGGAAGAGGGGCGTCCGCCGTTGAAGCCGCTTGTGAAGGTTCGTGAAACCAAGGCTGGCGGCGTCGTATACGAAGACGCTCGCGTCAAAGTCACGAGTGCTCTGGTAGACCACTACACCGTCAGGCCAGCGTTCGCTTATCGGTTCGATACGGCGGCCCGGTCCGTCGTAATTTCGGGCGATACCACCTACAGCGACAGCATGGCCAATCTCGCCCACGGCGCCGACCTCCTCATTCATGAAGCAATGTACCTCCCGGGGGTCGATCAGCTCGCCTATGGTAACGACCGGCTCAAAGAGCACCTGCTGCGCAGTCACTCCACCACCGAGCAGGTCGGGCTGATCGCGGCGCGTGCCGGCGTGAAGAAGCTCGTGCTTTCGCATCTCGTCCCGGCATTTCCAGGAATCACGGACGAAATGTGGCTGCGCGACGTTCGCAAGAATTTCACAGGCGAAGCAATCGTCGGTCGCGATCTGCAAGAGGTTTGACTATATTGCTCGATCGCCGAGCGGCCGTTTTGTTCCGTTGCGTGGGTTCAAAGCGGACAGTCCGCAAACGGCCCAAATATGACCGTTTAGCTTAAACGCGCTTTCCGATTTGGTAGCCTTGGCAGCCTCGCTCGCTTTCATCCAATGTCGGTAATATATCAGGGCGCACGTAGGTGCTGGGAGGGCGCATAATGAATAGGCATCAATTCGTGATCTTCATCGCTGCCTATGCAGTGGCGAGCGCACCGGTGGTCGCCCAGCACACCCAAGCCGCGACTCCAAGCGCTACTGCTTCTGTCGAAAATCGATGGGGGCCATACGCCATAATGGCGGACCAGGAGTGGTTCCTGTTTAACAACCAGATCTACGTACGATACAGTTGGATCAAGCGCGGCGAGACGATGCGTGTCCAGCGGTTCCGCGTGAATGGAGAACGCGTGTTTGAGAGCACGCTTGTCATGAACGGTGGGATTACGACGCCCGGAACACCAGTGACGCCGGCCTCACGCATCACCTCGCTTACCAAACTCAAGGCCATCACGGCGGACAGCTCAGTCACCTCGGTCGACCCGGCCGGCAAGTTCTTTAGCGTAGAGTGGACCGCCGCCAGCGGCCACCGCAATGTTGACCGTTACAACGCCGTTGTCCGACCAGCCTTTGCGGCACGGACCGCTGCCGCGCGACCCGACCCGAGCCAAGCGGATCTCGCCATTGCTCCCGTCAAATCTCCGTGTCCCGCAACGATGGACGATCTGGCACGATTTCTCAAAGGCTTCCGGATCAAATCTTCTAAAGCAGAGACTAACGGCGTCACAGCTTCAGACTTTACAATCTTTGGGTCTACTGGAGAGGCCAAATATGAACCCGGAGATCTACTCGTACTGGGGCAAAAGCCGGTAGCATTAGAAGCTGATATCTCGGGGGGGAAGCCGTTCATCCTAACCGCTTTCCTCCCGGGATCTGAACCGACGCGCTACTCGGCCGAATTTCGACGATCCGTTGCAGGAAATGTCACTTGCGACCAATACGGTTGCGGATGGCACACAAAGATCGACTTCTGGAAAGACAAGCTTGGCGCACTCACAGATATTTATCTAGCCCGGGACATGAGGCGACCCGATTTTTCTGTTGTTCGCTGTGAATACAAATCTTATTGACGCGCGTTACAAATATTAAATCGTAACGCTTTGACTTTAGCCGAACTCCAGTTGGCCGCACACGCTTCCCGTGTCCGGACCACGGCAATTTAAGCCCGGCTTGGGCCTACCTAATACGGGGGGGGGGGGCACGCAGAAACCGTAATGCGTTCATCAGCTTGACTCTTTTGCCTTCACGGAACAAATTCTTCGCCGGGGAGGGGGTAAGCTATGCACCTCAAAACTACGTGGGCAACAGCCTGTTGCTTGGCGATTCTATCAGCGCAGGTTCTGGCCCAAGATTCCAACGCAGGGCGACGGATTGACGTCCGGCTTTTAGCCGTACCCACCACTTATCACGTATTCATGAGAGGTCGGACGGATGAGAAGATTATCGAAGCCCGAACTAGCGGGTGCCGAACCGAAATAAAGACCAACGGCGGCCTGGTCGATTCGATCGACTGGACCGACCCTGCCGCAACACCTGATCGCGGGCACGCACAACTAGTGGGTACACGCAACTCCGGCGGAACGCTCGCTGACTTTTCGGCATCTATTCCCGGCCAAAGCATCTACGAGCAGACCATGGGAGAGCAGTACAAAAAAGAATTTGATGCGCTTTATTCTGACATGACAGCTCTCTGGAAAAGCTGCGTGGTGAAAAAATAAGTGTCCCGTCAGCTGCAGCAATCGAAGATCCCTCAATAGCTCTCTCCCTTGCTTGGTGCAGAGCTTTCCCGGAATATCAAAACTGCGAACTGGGTGAAAGCGACACGCCAGTCTATCTGACGTTCGGATCGTGTTGGTATCAGCCCGCCGGGACCTGATTCATCCTAACCGTCATCGGACCGGGCCAATCCTTCAATTCGGCGTCGAGCGGGCATCAAGCACGGCTGCGATTTCTTTCGAATGCTTCACGCCGGCCTAATCGTGACCGGCGCCAAGAGGATGCCCCATGGAGAGCCGCTGGCAGTGCGCCAAGTATGACAGAGTCCGCGGGATTGCGCAGCCCGACTTGCGGCGACACGGCTTTTTGTTATCAAATCTGGTCGAGACTCTTTTGGGAGGGAAGGATGAGACTAACCGTGTCGGGCGGACTCCTGTCGGCAGGGCGAGCCTTGGTTTTCATCGGCCTTCTGACAATTCAGCAGCCGGTGCTTGCACAATCCGATGATGAGCCTGACGCAGTCCAGATCAGAGTTTGTAACCGTAGCCCTCGGAATGCGACTGTCGCGGTGTCCTACCAAGAACCTGGCGTATCTGGTTATTTTACGAACCGCGGTTGGTTTAATGTAGCGAGCGGAAATTGCCTCGACATCGCAAAGACCACGAACGCTTTTTTTTATCTTTATGCCGAAGCGACTGATGGCTCGCATCGAGTCTGGAGCGGCGCCAAGGGAAGTTGCGTTCAGTATCCCGGGCCGTACACATTTTCGGCTCCGCTGGACGCGAGTGAATGCGCGGACGGTCAAGATGTCCGTGAGTTCGAGAGGCTCGAGGCGACAAAGTTCGGTACGTTTACCTGGAATCTCGACGAGTGACTCAGGGTTGATGGCTTAAGCCCATTCAGCCGCTTCAGTGCCGAAGCCTAGCGGGGTTCAGCGTTCAGCAATCGTGCCACTTCGTCCAGCAGACGCGAAGAAGTTCACACGGCCGGTTATGAAAGGCTGCCCGCTAAAGGTTCGCTGTCACCAGGCGGAGCCTTCTGGTTGGTAAACTATCTCAACGCGTCGATTCTGGGGTTCACTTACGCCGTCCGCCGTTTCGACGAGAGGCCGCGTCTCGCCAAAGCCTCGGATAACCATCAGCTTGGCTGGCAGGCCGCGGCTTATAAGATATGCGCGCACGCTGGCCGCCTCAATTTTCGATAAGGCCATGTTCGCCTCGTCGGCGCCTTTCCGATCGGTATGACCCATAATGTATATCGCGGCCGGGCCGCAGGTCCGGTAAGAGGCCGCGGCATTGTCGAGGATCGCACGGGCTTGCGGCGTCAGCTTCGCGCTCGCTGGATCGAAAAATACCATGAATGGACCAGCGACGCATTGCGACGACTGCGCTGACGCTGCCCCGGCCAAAGTTGCTGCCATCAGTGGAACTAGAAAGAAATTACGCATATTCCCCCCACTTTCGAAGATTGACCACGAGGTCTCCGCTTGCGCCACAACGTTGTAGCCAGACGCGCTATCACCACATGATCGCTGGATCGCACACGATGCTAAACCGCATTTCCGTGGTTAGGCGGGTCTTTCGATATTCTCCTTCGACTAGCACGGCCCGAAGATTGCCGTCCAGAAGGCCAAACACAGCGGCGTGAGAGTTTATTCAAAGCCCGCTCCGGGAAACGCCTTTCTGTATCAAGCGCAAAGGCGCCTAGAAAGTGCGAGACCGCCGGCGGTCCACGACGCGATCATGCTCCCGCCAGGGGTTCTTAAGATGCTAAAGTACTCGGTGCCCGCCTCAATCTCGATCCCTTCAAATCCTGACCTGCGCTTTGATGGCCTGGTTTCGCCCCATTCGCGAATCCATTTCAACGTTTGCGCAGCTACCTGTGCTTTGCGCTCTGGCGTAGGTAGGGGGCCTCGCCCTCCCGAGGTAATCACGCCAAATGAGAGGGTCGTCACCCCAGGCTCTTGAAAACTGTCGCGGACTGCAACCATGAAAGTTGGTGTTTGGGCATAGGTGGCGGGGGGCATGTCGTACGATGTCTCAACCTTCGGTACCTTCTCAAGTGGAAAAGCCGCGACGGCGGCTTCGCGGTCGAACGGCTCCTTCAAGGCCGAGCAAAACCAACGGTTTACCTGGGAGTTCGGGGCCGCTTCCACTGCGGACGATGCCAAGAGAACCGCGGCTGTGAGGCCAAGCATGTATCCGTACTTCACAATAAATCCCTCGGCCAATGAAATGACGACCGCGTAACACGACCCATCGGTCTCCCGGGTTAGCTTGCTTGGCTTGCTGAGCAAAGATCTAAAGGGCGCCCCGTATCGGCGATCGCGCGCCAATTCAGAATTTTGGCACCGGCCGTCCCCGCCGCTATAATGGTGTCCATAGTGCGAAAAGTCTCGCCACTCGAAACTACAGTATATGCCCCTGTTCCTCGTAAGGTCCACTAGCCTATTGCGTGGCCAGTGCGCATTATCACCTCCCGCCACATCGTGGCACGCCGACGAGATCGTTTTTCCTCGATTGTTGGCCCCAGTTATCGGGTCGGCCACGGTCAATCGTTCGCGCATTAGTACAACAAGCTGCCGCGACCGAGACTTAGTTGAAGGATGCTTCTTGGGTGATGAGGCAAACGATGGTGAAATATCCGCTCCGGATCAGCAGACCAAATAGACTCCGGGTGTAACTTCTTGGGCGGTAGTCCGGTCCGCTTTCAATTCGACCTGCACTTCTAGCAACGACCGCGAGCCGGTCGGCAGATTCGCGGCTGAGATTTCTCTGCCCGCAACTGGCGCAAATTTGACGAGATGTTCTGGTATCCCATACGCAAAAAGGAGATTGGCGATGGCCTTGGCGCGCTGGGTCCAAAGCCTCTGAGCGTTGTCGTCGTCGTGAGCAGACTGAGTTGGAGATCGCAACCAAAGCGCCTCAATGTCGTCGAGATTTCCAGAGGCCCAGAGCGCTAAATTCTGTATCTGCTCGCGCCCGCTTTCCGAGATGTGGGCGTCGCCCTCCCGGAAGGTGATGGTGGGACCCGGGCCAGCGCAAGCGACTGCGGGGCTTGTAGCGGCAACGGCTAAGGCGAGACACATTAGCGCCCAAATTTTATTCGATTCCACGGACTATCTCCAGTGACAAGCACTCATCGATCTGGACGTAGCGGTCGCATTGGGGTCGATAGCAAGTCTTCCGGTCTGCTATGGAAGCTCACTCGCCTTCTTTGTCCTTGGTGAAGGTGGTACAGGAGCGATCCAGCGTTGGGAAGCGGTTGCCGCCTTCTTCCTTCGCACGCTGTTCGCCCAACCAGTCCAAACAGCGGGCTCTGTCAGAGCAAATGCACCGCTCGTTAGGGGCTGACGCGTAGGGCAGGATGCATGCCCCGCAAACGCAAGCCCGACAGTCCATTTCGCTGCTTCAACTCTTCGCCCGAGGTGATCCGCCTCGTGGTGATGATGTACGTCAAATATCCTCTCAGCTTGCGGAACGTCGAGGATCTACTGTTCGAGCGAGGCATCGACATATGTCACGAGACGGTACGGATGTGGTGGAGC